>JACQIG010000049.1 GCA_016198605.1 Candidatus Aenigmatarchaeota archaeon
ATGTTTTCCCTTATCCACATCTTTGAAGGCGCTATCACGGAGAATGGGTGGCTGGTCCTCTTGATGCTTCTGACAAGCCCGACTGACTCTTCATTGGTTGCGTCACAGCCGAGGCCATAGACTGTGTCAGTCGGGTAGGCAAAGATATTGCCTTTAAGGATGGCCGCCACCAGCTCATTTTCCTTTCTTAGGGCTTCCCTTAGCGGCATCCTTTTCATATTTAGACTTTATCTCATCCGCATATAAGCTGGCCTGCCTGAGGGGCTCCGGGAAGTCGTTTTTTGTGCACTTCATCACTATTTTCCTTGAAGTTTCCATGCTCACCATGTGGCCCGGGCTGACAAACAGCGGCAGCTTCTTGCCTGGATTGAGGCAGAATCCGCGCATTTCGCCGTCTACGAAGACCCTGTCGCCCCTGAGCTCCCCGCAGAGCTGTGATTTTGCGACGCCGATGGAAGGTTTTTTGAGGATTATCCCCACGTAGGATGCTATGCCCAGCTTCCTCGGGTGGATTATGCCGTTGCCGCCTATCAGGAGCACGTCAGGCTTTTCCTTGAGCTTCTCATAGGCCGCTATGATCGCAGGCGCCTCCCTTGTGGCGAGATAGCCGGGTATGTAAGGTATGCTTGCGGTCTTTATTGAATTGGATTTCTCCCTTATACTCATTGTCCTGTAATCGCAAACTGCGCCCGCGGATATTACAGTATCGCCAACAAATGACTGGCAAAAGCCGCCTATTGTCTCCGGTTTCCCGCGCATCACATCTTCTATTTTCAGGCTCTTTGCAAGGTTCATCTGCTCCTGCAGCATGTCCTGGATGCTGCCATAATAGCCCATATTTTATGTTGCAGTCCAATAGGATATATATGGCAGAGGGGCACAGGAAACGCGTTAAGAGGCTTGAGAAGGCCATGGAAGCAAAGGGGCTTGACTATGCCCTTGCAACCAGCCACAGCGACATATATTATTACACAGGCCTGGGCCTGTCCGGGGATGACAGGGGCTTCCTGCTTGCCGGCAAGGGCAGGCTTGTCTATTTTGCCTCCATTCTTAACAACGAAGCTGAAAAGCTTAAGGGCGTGGAGGTTGTCTTCATAAAGGCCATTGACGAGATGGGAAAATACATTGGCGGCGGTTCTACAGGCTTTGACGAGAACGACATAAGCGCCGCACTGTATTCAAGGCTGAGGAAGATTAAAGCCAGGTGGGTTCCTTCAGCCGGGGCAATAAAGTCGCCGCGGGAAGTGAAAGATAGCAGCGAGATAGGGCGGATGAGCAAAGGCCTGGAAATAAACAGGGAGGTCTTGCGGGAAACGCAGGCCATCGGGAGGACGGAGAAGGAGGTGGCCTGGGAAATACTGCGGGGGTTTGCCAAAAGGGGGGCTGTCCCCGCTTTTGAGACCATTGTGGCCTCGGGCCGGAACTCAAGCTTCATACACTACACGCCAAGGGGGAGGAGGGTAGGCCAGAGGGACATGGTTGTCATAGACTTCGGGTCAAAGGCCAACGGGTATTGCACCGACATGACACGAACCTCCTGCAGGAAGCCTGGCAGCAGGGAGGCGGGGATAATGGAGGACATGAAGGCCATGCAGGAAGGGATAATAGATGAGGTTAAAGCGGGCATCATGTTTTCAGAGCTGCAGGAGCTCTATGAGAAGCTCATGGCAAGGAAGCGCTACAGGGTCATGCACAGCATTGGGCATGGGATAGGCCTTGAGGTGCACGAAGGCCCGGGGAAGGGGGCAGTACTGCGGCCAGGCATGGTGATAACCATAGAGCCAGGCGTATACATAAAAGGTTTTGGCGGGTGCAGGATAGAGGATATGGTCCTTGTAAGGAAGAACAAGTCCAGGGTTCTTTAGGCCTTCTTCCCGGCCTCGGTCTCAGGGGGCAGGTCCTCTGCCACAGGGGATGATATGTGCTTTATTATGACTATGTCCCCTATGGCTTCCACCATCGGGAAAGGCACTATCAATCCCTTCTTCCCGCCGAGCATCTTGGTAAGGTAGGAGCCCTTTATGGCCTTGACTACCAGCGACCTGAGCTTGAACCTCTTGAGGTCGCACTCAACGTCTTCAACCTTGCCAAGGTAAAGGCCCTTGTCAGTGAAGACATCCTTGGACCATGTCTCAGAAATGCTTGCTATCCTTATTGCCATCAAACCACCAATCAGAACCTGCTGGGATATTGATTCCGGTTCCGATACCTCCACAAATGCGTATATTTGTATTAGGCCACAGCCTTATAAACCTTTGCACACGGCCGCACAGCCAAGAAGCATATAAACCATCTTAAGGAATTAAACTATGCTGGGAACTGGCGCTGCTGGGATTTCTCTTTTGGCGAGACCCATGGGCCGAGTGGTCTAAGGCGCAGGTTTGCTAAAGTTCCGGCTTATACTGAACGTATAAAGCCGGCCGGCAATACCTGTATGCGAAAGCATGCGAGGGTTCGAATCCCTCTCCCAGCGCTTCGGGTAATGGACCGGTCGGGATTTGAACCCGAGGCTTGTGGTATTGCATTATTCTTGCAATATCTCCACCATGCC
>JACQIG010000055.1 GCA_016198605.1 Candidatus Aenigmatarchaeota archaeon
ATATTTAACATATAAATAATGGATGCTGGCATCCAGGGCCATAAAAGGAGGCCAAAAACAGGTACAGACAAAATTTTTTTGAACCTAAAAAATCTTACCTAAAATTATAGTATAACTATATAATTTATTTTAAAGAGGAATTGAGCGTTCTTTGCCTTGTTTTTTATCAATTTTAATTGCTACATTAGGCTCTTTTAATGATGATGTTTTTTTGGTTATCTTATTCCTGCTAATGTATTATAGAATGTGGATATGAATAAAATATTGATATGAAAAATAAAAGGTTTGCAGGTTTATAGACAGAAACCTTTATAAAGATGTTGTGACTAAATATATCATACTGATTCAAAATGGCCAGTGCTACAAGACTGATCATCGCCTCGGTATTGGGCATAGCTGCTATAATGTCACTGCTTTCAATCCCTGTCCAAGGGCAATCCGACTTCGTGAGCATAAATGTCACCATTTCAGCCGTCTCGGAGATCACGGTCTCCCCTGACACGCTTACATTCGCCGGCGTGAGCCCGGGGGCCAATTCTGCCACAAGCGTAGTTTCCATAAAGAACACCGGCTCCAACAACGTAACAAACATATACGTTAACACCACTACAATGCAGAACGAGTCAACAAACCCGCTGGCTGCGGGCAGCCCGTCATTCTTCGCCTCAACAGGGTTCGTGATGATAAGGAACACGACCAACCAGACTTACTACCATGCAGGCAGGAGGGAGTGGAACCTGACTGCAGTGCTGGCAGGCGAGGTGCTGAACCTTGCCGCGGCAACAGGAGTCAACTGGAGCAGGGGATACTACAGGAACTCAACAGGAAACGACTTCCTCTGGAAGGTGGAGAACGGCACACTTGGCGTATGCAATAACACGGCTACCGTATTCACAATCAAGACATCACCCGAGAACTCCTCATCGCAGAACAGGGATTTCAGCTCCGGAACTGTCTCGCCTTCGGCAACGGCAGCCAGCTTCGATTGGACAACATTCTCCCCGACATCAGGCCCGCTTTCATACATGTGCGTCGCAGTGCACAGAAGCTGCACAAACATATTCATATACAAGTACGATCCGAACACGTTCCCGGCATGCGACAATGATGCCTACCTGAGGGACAGCGCGCTTGTGCCTGGCGCCGAAACGAGCGCAACAGTGATGGCTTCCGTGCCGGAGGGCATACCCGCAGGCGACACCGCTGTGGGCTACATGACTTTCATAGGGACGTAAAGGCGGCCCGCCTATTTTTTCCTCTTTACCGTTATTGTTCTATTCAGGATTGCCATATTCTCAGAAATTCCTTAAGGAGAAGGGCGAATGCAAAACATGGTTTTTTGATTATCTTTTCCTCTTCCTTTCCATGGGGTCCTCAGCGTATATCTCCTTCCTCATCTCATTCAGCAGGCTCACTATCTCCTGGCGGCCCCTGGAAGGAGCTGATACCCTGCGCCTGCGCAGCAAATAAGCTGCGCCCATTATTGGTATTACCGCTATGGCCGTATAAATTATGTCAGCATTGAGGGGGCTTATGGCCACCAGGCTGCCTGTGGGGGCGTCTATTGCTCGTGCCTGCGGGGGCTGCTCCTTCGCGGCTTCCTCCGCCGTGACAGTAAGGGCGAACAGCTTCTCGTATTTCTTCCCGTCGGCCTCAACCAGGAGCGACCCTGCATGCGTGGTGGCTTCGGCGCCTTCAGGCACTGTGAAGATTATCCCCACGGCCTCCTCGCCGCCCACCGGAAGCGAGCCTATGGAGACCCTTGTAAGCGCTGCAAGCCCCTTGGGCAGGCCTGAGATGGAAATTTTTATGCCTGACATTTCAGCCTCGCCTGTGTTTTTGACGAGGAATTCCTCAGGGGAGCTTTCGCCTCCCTGGAGCCTTATGGTGTCCGGGCCCGTGATTGTTATGTCCCTCCTCTTGACAACCGTTATCTCGCCATCGGCGGCAAAGTCAAGATAAGGCTCCTTCTCTGCGGCTATTGAGACTTTGTATGCGCCTTCGTCCTGCGGGACCGGCAGCTCAAGCTCCACCAGGCCTTCCGCATCAGTGGTTGCGATGCTCGTTATTTGCGTCCCCTTCACGCTCACGCTTACCGTGGCCCCAGCGATAGGCATCACCTCATCGTCAAGCACCAGCCCCTGTATCTGCATCACCTCGGAGGAGGAATACTGTTCCCTGAGCTTGAACTGGAAGTCAAGGCCTTTCCTTTCGCCTGCGGCATAGGCTGAAAGCGAGGCGGTTGTGAAGGAAACCCTGTTTTTTACCGTGTCAACGCTGGCCTCAGCCTCTTCCCAGGCTGCATTGCACAGCTTCTTTGCGCTGTTCCAGCTTGGGCACCTGAAGGCCTTTGTCTTCGCCTCGTCCAGCACCTTTTTCTCGTCGTATTCCAGCTTCAGCTCGGCCTCTGAATAATCAAGGGCTGCCTCTATTATGAAAACGCCGGCGCTGCTTATCCCGGGTATTATCCCCTCGCCAGTCACGTAGGAGAACCTCAGCGGGTCATCAAACTCGTCCACGTCCACATCAGTCAGCGTGACTTCAGCGTCCTCATGGAGGATGGAGACGTCATACCTGCCGGCGGGCACGGAGCCTGAATAGCCGCCGCCGCTGTCTGTCTGGAACACGTACTGGCCGCCTCCGGGTATGGCGAACCTGATTTGCGCGTTAACGGCATTGCCGTCCTGGTCCACCAGTCTGCCTGATACGGGGACTATGTATGATATCCGCCTTGATTCCGTCTTGGAGAACGCGCCATAATCAAACCTGGCAGAAAGGTCGTATGAGCCTGGCTGCAGGCCGGGCGCAGCCACCTTCACAGAAGCGACGCTCCCAGGCTGGGAGACTTCCAGTATGTCCGCAGCGGAGGAGCCTATGGTTATTGAAAGGGCTTGCTGGCCTATCTGTATTATGCTGCCCCTGTCTGTTGCCTTCATGCTTATCGTTATCGCATCGCCGGGCTTGACATCAGTCCTGTCAATGGCTGTTATTTCAAACTCCACCGGCTGCCTTACGTCAATGGATGTCGTGTTCCCGGCCCTCTGGCCGCTGAACTCCGCGGAAGCCTCCACAGTGTAGACGCCAGCCGAGGCCGGCGCATTGAGCCTGAGTATCCAGCCCTTTGTTGTGTCGTATTTTGCAGGCTGCTGCTGCAGGGCGGGCTGGCCATTGACCCTGGCATCAAAAGCGCCTATGCCGGAGCCTGGCGCCAGCGGCGCTCCATCCTTGAAAAGGAAAAGGCCCAGCTCCACTGGCTCATTAACGTATGCCTTTTGCTGGGATGCCGGTGTTATCCTGCTTGTCAGGACGGAAACCGAGAATGGCAACGCCATGCTGTCCTGCTCACCGGCTGAATTCTCGCAGAAGATGTCGGCCTCATACTGGCCAGGCCTGTCTATCAGGGAACTATCAATGTCTGCTACATGCTCCTGGCCTACAAAAACCATCATATCCCCTGGTTGCGTTATTATCCCCGGGCCGTTTATGATTGCGTATACGCGCGCTATTTGCAGGCTGGCGTCATCCGTGCAGTTGGCAGCTATCCTTGTGCCCTGCCCGAGCCAGGGGTTCGGGGGATCCGCAGAGGCGCCTGAAATCACCGGGAATGCGGCTGCTGGCGGGGTTGAAAGCGCGAGGACAAGCAGGGCAAGATACAACATCTTCATGCCATCACCTTGAATACCCTCCCGCAACTAAAGACGCGATGCGCCTGAATTCCCTGGAGGCCGGGGATTTCGGGTTTAGCAGGACCGCAGGGGTCCTCATGAATATGCTTTTCGCTATGGCCGCGTCTTCGGGCACTATTCCCATTATGGACAGGCCGCAGGCCGCTCCTATCTCCTCCGGAAGCAAAGAGCCCTTCCTGTAGCGGTTTATGACAATCCCCAGGAGCCTTGTGCCGCACGCCTCTGCCATCCTTATCGTCTTCATTGCGTGCGCAACGGCAGGTATCTCAGGTGTTGCCACGACTATGGCTTCGCCGCATGCCTTCATCACCGACAGCGCGTTCTTCTCCAGGCCCGGCGGGGCATCAACAAGCACCAGGCTGCCTGCAAGCGAGGAATGGCCGAGCACCTTCCTCAGCTTGTCCGCGCCGGCCTCCCTTGCCCGGAGGGAGGCGGGGATTATCCTCAGGCCAGAGGAGTGTATGTACATGGCTTCCAGTATTCCCCCTTTTCCCCTCAGGATGTCATTAAGCGTGACCGGGAAATGGAACATGCCCAGCTGCAGGCCGAGGCCTGACATCTTGAGGTCTGCATCCAGCGCTATTACGGGAACCCTGTCAGCCATCAGGGCCGCGGCGATGTTGAGCGTGACCACTGTCTTGCCGACCCCCCCTTTTGCAGAAACAATGCATATGTTCCTTGACATCTTTATCCACAGAGAGTATCCTAATATATATTGTTTTGCAAAATTAATAAAACAACATAAGGAATCCGGCTCTAATTCTTGTGTTCCGTCAAGGCCATACCCACAGGTTGGGTTCGCAGAGCCTAAAAGAAACAACCCTATTTAAGCAAAAAACACAATAGGGAATGGGATGGTAAAGATAATAAGCGTCGCGTCTGCCAAGGGCGGCGTCGGGAAGACTGTCACCGTGGCCAACCTGGGCGTTGCACTTGCCGGTGTTTTCAAGAAGAATGTAGTCGTGATAGACTGCAACCTCAGCAACCCGCACCTTGGCCTGTACTTGGGCATGTTCTCCACGTGGCCCGTGACGCTCAACAGCGTGCTGAACAACGAGGCAGACCTTGAGAAGGCCATGCACAAGCATGCAACGGGCCTCAGGGTTATACCGGCCTCGTTTGAGGTGCGCGACCTGCAGGGGATGACGCTGCAGAGGCTTAGGTCACGCATAAGGTCCACCTTCAACGGCTATGACACGGACATGGTAATACTGGATTCTTCCCCGGGGATAACAAAGGAGGCCTTCCTCACCGTAAGGGCGGCTGATGAGATACTCTTCGTCGCCACGCCCCACATACCGGCGATAGTGGACATAACCAAGTGCTGCCACATGCTGAAGAGGACTGACGCGAACCCGGTGGGGATAGCGATGAACAGGGTGAGGAACCAGAAATACGAGCTGAGGGACGAGGAGGTCTACAAGTTCACCAAGCTGCCCATACTTGCAAAGATACCTGAGGATGAGCACGTGCTGAGGAGCACCAACTTCAAGATACCCGTGGTCTCCATGATGCCAAGGGCGGGCGCAAGCAGGGCTTTTGTCAGGCTAGCGGCTGTAATATCGGGGGAGGAATACCAGCCGCCAGGGGAGGGCATCCTTGCGAGGCTCTTCGGCAGGTTCAGGGGGAGGCATGCAGAGGAAGACGCGGGATTTGAAAGCCTCGCAAAGTCGCGTCATGATTTTATCGCTCATCCCCTGAGGTAACTGATAATTAAGGAAAGAGCCTTATGATATTGATTTTCATGGAAACCCTATCAGCCATTTGAGGCAGAAGGGCGGATGATTTTGTTCACATTTTTCCCCTGTTGGAAAAATAAAATCAAACATCACTATAAAAAATTTGGGTTCATATAATACCTATGGAATCTTACTTCAGGCTTGTTATTGCCTTGGCTGTTTTTCTGGCGATTGTTGTGGTGATGTTTTCAGCATTCAATGCGCAGGCTGCCGGCATCAGCTTTGACCGGACTCTTGATTGCGAAAAGTGCGGCCAGCACAAGGCCCCGCCGCTCACCGAGGTGAGGATGACGCTGACGGTGGGCAGCGACGTTTTCGGCAGTAACGTGCTCGTGGACCGCTTCCCCGCGGAATGGCTGATTGTTGACGCCAATGGCGGCGTGGTTAGGAGCATAAACGCCAGCGTGAAGGGCATAGAATGGGATGTTGACAATGTTGGCGGTGCGGTATCAAGGTGGTATGTGGTTAAAAGCCCCGACAGGACGCTGCCGGCAAGGAGATATTTTTTCCAGACTGGATACGCGGGCCAGCTCAGCGAGCCCTGGCAGGTTATAGTGGCCGACCCGGATGCCACATACAACGGCTCAATAGAGGCTTCGGTGATAAACGGCACTGAACAGGCGCCTGTGGGCACCAGCCTGGATGCCAATGAGGACGCGTTCTGGAATGTCATTTCGGCTGTGGGCGAGAATGAGGCGAACACCACGGTCTTCTATGACGATTTTGAGGGATGGGCCACGGGGAGCGACTGCTCGCCAGGGAGCCCGCCTGTGGGCACGTGGACGCACTGCCTGGACACCGCGGACACGTTCATAAGGGGCAACAATACTTTCGCAAATAACGGAACGGTGCATCTGGACCTGAGGGACTGGGATTCCGACGGCTTTCCCGGAACCGAAGCGCTAATCCAGTGCTCTGACCTTTCGGCATACGACAGGGCATTCCTGAACTTCTCGTGGATGAAGGTCGCGCTGGATGCCGGGGAATATGGGAGGATTGAGGTGAACATGACAAACACGCAGGCGTTCAGGACCGTGTTTGACACCGGCACGGGCACAACAGCATATGCCGCGCAGGTCACCAACATCACGAGCAACGTGAGCGCAAGGACTTGCGTGGGCTTCCATTCCCTTGAGAACGTAGCCACAGAGCATTTCCATGCTGATGACTTCAGGATAATAGGGACAGTGGACCAGAAATACACCGCGGCAGCGAACATCACGTCCAGGCAGATAACGCAGCCAGTTGGGGCCATAACAAAGCTGAACGCAAGCCTTGCATTCAGGTTCAATGTTACAAGCAGCGCCTCATTCTGGTATTATGAAATATATAATGCGACTTCAACCTCATGGATAGCCGGCACCGCAGGCACGCTTTCCGTAACCGAGAGGGTGGAAAGCATTGTTTACACAAGCGGCATAGGCGACTTCATAAACGCGAGCGGTTATGTGAAGGTAAGGTTGAGGACGTCAACGAATGCCACGGGAAGCTTCCTGATGCAGATGGACCACCTGAATGTCACGATAAGCTTCACCGACAACCCGCCGATAGTGGCCAGCCCTGCCATCAATGATACGAGCCCTGTCGCGCCGCAGAGCATAATAAACCACAGCGCTTTGTGGACGGATGATTTCGGCCTGAGCTGGTACTGGTTTGAGTGGAACGCCACGGGAGCCTCGTGCAGCGGGGGGTTCCAGAATGTGACGTCGGGGCCTCTATCAGGGGCAGGCAATGTGACAAGCGCAATAATGCAGCTGCCTTCAGCCTGCAACGGGACATCCATAGGGTGGAGGTTCTACGCCAATGATTCACTGAACCAGACGACTGTGCTTGCGCTGCAGACTTATGAAGTGAGGCCATATGGCTTCCTTAACGTGAGCATAATCCTGCCAGCGCCACCGGGACCGGCACAGGTTGGGCAGAACTCAACATTCCTCCTGAACTCCACGGTGGCGTGCATGGGGCCTGCCCAGGCTACGTGCGGCAGCGTGTCCTCATGGGCCAGGTTCAACAACAGCGGCGCCCAGCCTGGTGCTGCAATAAGCACTACGCCTGGGGCAACGCCATTCTATATTGTGTCCCCGTCAAACCCGCAGCAGTGCGGCCCCCTGGTGGACGGGCAGCCGTGCAAGCCCAACTGGACCATAAACGCCACGGGCAGCCTGGACACAAGCTGGGCGCTGGACGCGAATTTCACATCCTCTTTCTCCGAGGTGAGCGGCAACGATACCAGCAACGCGGTGGTCAATATAGCCTCATGCGTCCTGGGCTTCACCAAATCATCCCAGCTGTCCAATGGCGTGCAGTTCGGCCTGCTTGACCCGGGCCTGGTGAATTCTTCCGCGCTGGACAATGGCAACTACAATATAACAGACGCCTCAACCGCGCCGTGCGGCCTCCTCAACATATCCATAAGGGCGTCAGGTGACCTGCAGGGGCCTTCAACCATAGGCATCAGCAACATAACTGTCAACTCAACCATTCCGGGAGCAAGCGAGATAAGGCTGACCACTTCATACCAGCTCTTCAGGGCAAAAGTCCCCGCTGGCGCGGGCAATGTCACTACATTCTTCTTCCATGTCAGCACGCCAGATGGCATCCCTTTTGGCGAGTACAATGCCACACTGGAGATACAGCAGGTCAGGTCGTGACGGAAGCCACTTTTATCCTTTCAAGGGAAAATAGTTATAGTGTGCTGATGGACAGGAAATATCTTCCCGCCGCTGCCATAATAATATTGCTGGCAGCAGGGGCATTCTCCGGCATATTCTCCACTGCGCTCACGGGATTCCAGATAGCATCTAGGACCGCCATATCGCTGAGCATAGCATCCATAACCAAGGGCGAGCTTACCATATTCAGCTTCCCGGGCAGCGTGGAGGTCTTCAGCCCGGTGGAGATTAAGACTGAGTTCACCAACACTGGCAGCGTTGAGTATGATTCGCGGACTGTGATACAGATACAGAACTTCACGCACTACCCGCTGGTGTCTTTCTACGACGGCTTTGCCCACCTGAAGCCCGGGGAGAGGAGGTTTTTCAAGGCCACATACACGCCCAACATGACGGGCTTCCACTGGATACTGGTAAACGTGACCTTCGGCGGCTCCACCCTCAACGCCTTCGGCCTGTTCTTTGTCAACCCGCTCCAGCCAATCATAATAATAAAGCCTGGGGGCGGCACAACCGGCGGAGGCGGTGGGGATGGGGGAGGTGGGGGAGGGTTCCCGGGATTCCCGCCGGAATCGGGAGCCGCGGACATGGAGCTGGTATACCAGAAAAGCGTGAAGATACCCAAGGGTGGCACCTATGATATTTACCTTGAAGTCAAGAACACGGGCGAGGTCAGCCTGAACAGCCTGGTGATACAGGCCAAATCCGTGGGGATTGAATTTGACATCATACCGTCAAGCATATTCAGGATACCCAGCGGGGGCTCGCAGATATTCATCATAGAGCTGTCCGCTCCGAAGGATTTGGAGGCAGGCGAATACCTTTTTGAGTTCACGGTGGCAGGCAAGGAGCTGTCAAGGGATGGCGCCATCCATGCGGAGGTTGGCGAGCTCAGCCTTAAGGAGCAGGTGGACCAGAGGATAGCCAACTACCTGTTCATACTGCAGCAGGCTGACAGCCAGATAAAGGTGCTGCAGAGGAAGGGGAGCGACGTGTCCACCGCGCTTTCTATTTCAGGGCAGGCCCATGGGTCGCTGGATGCTGCAGCAGCACTCTCACAGGAGGGGAAATACGTTGAGGCCCTTGATGAGCTGGAAAACACCAAGAGCCTGCTTGGGGAATTGATTGAAGAGATTGCGGAGATCGTTGCCCTGCCTGTCACTGTTGTGCTGCCTGCGTACATACCGCTGCTGCTGATAGTGCTTGTGATTGCGCTTCTTGTGGCTGTTTTCCTCATCGTGCATGCCAGGCGCAAGGGAGTGGAGCTTGGGGAATATGAACTGGGGAGTCATGGGCTCCGCTAGGCCGCACTCCGGAAGAAGTTCTTCATGCCGTCAATGAAGAGGTTGATGTACATGGAGAGGCCAGCTTCGCGCCTCATCACGAATGCGCCTTCGCCATAATACCTGCCGTCTTCTGACACGGCCATGATTTTCAGCTGCGCGCCCTCGGAGAATATGTCAGGGTGGTAGCCCATCCTGGCTTCCGCGTCCCTCCCGGCTTTCATGTGGCTACTAATCCTGGCCTGCTCAAACACCCAGCCTGGTGGGTATCCTTCAGGAATGAGCACAATGCCGCCCACATCCTTTGAAGACCTTATGTCAAGCCTAACCATGTCATCATAGGCCCTGAAATCGTACAGCTCAAAAGCCGGTTCCCTGGACATCAGGGTTCCGCCCCTGACAACAATCGGGTCTGCCGCCAGTATTTCGTTTGCAAAGTAAACCCTCGGGATTATTTCCGCGTCTTCTGTTGTGTTTGAATAAAGGTATGCCTCAAACGTGCCCCTCTGCCCCGGGACAAGGGCCGCAAGGCTGCTCCACGCAGTCTGGCCGTGGCCGGTGGCGTTCAGCTCAAGCCTTTCCCTTGCGGTATATCCTATGCTCCCGCTGTTGTAGAACTCCGAGACGACCTTTATAAGGCCGTTGCTGTTGCTGGTTTGTATTGTCTTGAGGCTGCCCTCAAGTTTTTCGGCAACACCTACCTCCACGGATAGCGCTGATGCCGCTGCTGCTAGCAGCAGCAGGGAAAGCAATGGCATTGCGGCAATCAAGATGTGTTTCATGACTACACCAGTCCAAGCAGCAGGGCTCCCATGGCGTGCCTTGCCCTGATTATTTTTATGTCCGCCTCCCCCTCATAGCGGCCTGGCCTGGGGGCGCGTGAAGCCAGCACCTTGGCGTCAATCACGAGGGATTCCCCAGGGCCGAGGGTGGCCTTCCTGTGGGAAAATTCCATGAGCGGCGCTATGTCCCCGGTGGATGATACGGTTATTCTTGCCGGGGAATCCATCCCGTTAGTCAGGGATATGTGCTTTGTGCCATAATTGTCGCCTGAGGGTATGATGCCGAACCCGAGTATGTCCGTGTCCGTGTTCAGGCCTATGGCTAAATTGCCGGTCGCGTTTGCTATATCCGTTGAGGCCGGGTACCTGAGGAGCTCATAAGTGAAGAACAGGTCCTCATACTTTTCAACAGCCTGTTCCTGCACCGCACCCGAGGGCTGCCTGTACAGGCCTGAAGTGCCGGCAACAACTGCTGCCATTAATATTGCCGCAACAATGGCTATAATCAAACGCGCTTTCAACCTAATCCCTCTTGTAAATCAAATACGCTATGGCGGCCGCGATGGGTATTGCTATCAGGTACAGCGGCAGGCTTGGCTGGCCTCCTTGGCCGGCCAACGGCGGAATCGCCACGCTGGCGCCCGTAAGGCTTATGCTTGCCTGCTTGGAAGAGGAAACAGTGGCGCAGGATACATCGGAGCCAACCTGGTAGCTGCCCGCGGGAAGTTCGGAGGAATCCAGGTATGAGGACAGCGCAACAGTCTCGCCTGGCCCTATGAAATCCAGGCTTGACTTGAACGTCCTGCTTGTACTGCTGTCAGAAACCGTTATCCTGTCAGCTTGGCATGAGATTGTTACGGTCCCTGTGTTCTTCACAAATGTCCTTATGTGGTACCTGTTCCCGCTTGGCTCCGACGTCACGTCCAGGACTTCTGCCTTCCTCGCCGCCTCGCCAGGCGCCACCCTGAAGAGCAGGTTTGTGGAGACCACGGCCACTATGTTCACCCCCTGGGGGCCAAGGTCAACCGGGACCGAAGGCTTTGGCAATATTGTTACCGTATGGTATCCCGGTTCCGCATCCCCAGGCACATTGAGCACGAAATCCACTTCCTGCCAGCCTGTTATGAAGCCCCCCCTGGTCCTGACCTGGTTGCCCGAGGGCTTGAGCTCCACGGGGTTTGTCACGAAATTGATCCATCCTGAAGCATCCTGCTCTGAATATTGCCCCATCAGGGGCTTATATTCGTCTTTAGTGAAGAAATCCAGCGTCCCTCTCTGTGATTCCAGGCTCACCAGCATCTCATTGGAGGAGGCGGTCACTAGGAAGAACTTCACCACCCTGGACTCGCCGCGTGCCACATCGCCCATGCTTATCACAGGAGGCGACACGCCAACCTGGAACTGCTGTGCAAGGGATCTTGGAACGGCGGCAAGTGCGGCAATAGCAATAATAGCCGCAAACATTGCATACAGAGCCAGCCTTGCCATGGAAATCTTATAGTATATGGGTTCCATGTTTTATATTTGAATAGGGCCGTGCGCCCATCTCCCTAATGACGTAGATGATCATATGAAACCAGCCTTTCCCTCAAACAAATATCATTGGAATAATAATATCCCTTTATCTGCGCTTTCAGGCAGGGGAGCTAGCATCATCTCAGGCGCTTGCCTATGGACTTCAGCCTCTTATCCGCGTTCTCCTTGAGTTCGTAGTATGCGTTCCTTGTTATGAGACCGTCCTTGAATTCACTCTCCAGCAGGGCAAGCATCCTTGCGAGCTTATCCTTCTCGGCAGCAAGAGCGCCTACATCCTCCGCCTCCCCCTTAACCTGCTTCGCCATTGCCCTTGCCTTGAGTATGTGCGGCTTTATGAACCTGCCAAGCCTTTCATTCATGCCCTTTATGCGCACTATTAGCA
>JACQIG010000054.1 GCA_016198605.1 Candidatus Aenigmatarchaeota archaeon
CTCCCAGCGCTTCGGGTAATGGACCGGTCGGGATTTGAACCCGAGGCCTCCACCATGCCAAGGTGGCGATCTATAGCTATCACAATAACCGCTGATCTACCGGCCCATCGCTTCATATCTTTTAATGTATTCTAATAAATGTATAATCCACGCATGCGCTAGTAGTCTAGTGGTAGGACACGGGCTTCCCAAGCCTGAAATGCGGGTTCGATACAGTTACTGGCTTGCAAAGGATGCATAAAGCCAGTCTTGCGCAACTCCCGCCTGGCGCATTGGGCCGGTGGTCTAGCGGCTACCCAGAGGCCGACTATTGCAATGGCGTAAGTCGGCGGTCTGCAGATGACGCTGCCCTTACAGATCTGTTTGGAGGTATCGGAACCGGAATCAATATCTCTGCAGGTTCTGATAGGCAGAAACCGAAGGTTCGATTCCTTCCCGGCCCATTTAAATCCGAGAAGGTTTAATCAGGTCTTATGAAGGAGAACATCATACTCTACGCTACGGACGTGCACGGGAATCTGGAGTTCTACCAAAAACTGCTGGACAGGGCGGCCAGGGAGAAGGCCGGGGCGGTGATAATAGGCGGGGATATCCTTCCGGCGAGCCTTATTGTGTTTGACGTGGCAGAGCAGAGGCTCTACCTGGAGCATGAGATGGTCCCGCTTTTTGCAAGGTTCAGGAAGAAGCACAAGGGGATAGAGATATACATCATGATGGGCAATGACGACTTCAGCGTGAACATGGACATCCTGCGGTCAGCGGAGAAGAAGGGCGTACTGAAGGTGATGCACAACAAGCTGCACAGGCTGGGCGGTCTCTACATAATGGGCTATTCCTTCGTGAACCCCGGGCCGCTCCCCATAAAGGACTGGGTGAAGTCCGAGAGGGAGATAAGGAAGGACCTCTTCAGGCTGCTGGGCAGGACCGACCCGGGGAAGGTTGTCTTCGTTACCCATGCGCCCCCGTACAAGACGCGGCTGGATTTTTATTACGGCATGAGGCACGTGGGCAGCCGGGGCGTCAGGGAATTCATAGAAAAGGCGCAGCCCTACATCTCGCTGCATGGGCACATACACGAGTCATATGAGCTCACCGGAGCTTTCACACAGAAGATAGGGAAGACCATATGCGTCAACCCCGGTAATGCAAGGATGGTCATTATAAACTTGGACGACACTAATAGTATAAAATGCCTCAGATAAGGGCCATAATCTTTGACGTTGGCGGCGTCGTGGTAAAGACCGAGTGGGACAAGTTCTTCAGGAAATACGTAAAGCACAGCAGGATGCCTGCTTCCCGCCTGCAGAGCGAGCTCATAGAGAGCCCTGTGTGGCGCGAGTGCTACAAGGGAAAATTCTCCGAGGCAGACGTGTGGAAGCGGCTGGAAAGGGACAGCGGGATTGACAAGGAGACAATAGGCCAGGTCAAGAGGAACTGGAAGAAGGTGTTTGAGATTGATGATGAAGTGGCCAAGGTGGTGAAAGCCATTAGGAAGAAATATGAGGTTTTCGCGCTCACCAACGTCTGCAGGGAATCTGCCAGCTACATAGAAAAGATGGGTGTCTATAAGATGTTTGACGGCGTTGTCATATCCTGCGAGATTGGGATGGTCAAGCCCGAGCAGGAGATATACCACCACATATTGAGGGAATTCAGGCTGGCCCCTGGGGAATGCGTGTTCATAGACAACCTGGAGCAGAACCTGCCTCCTGCGACAAGCATCGGGATAAGGACCGTAAAGTTTGATTCTGTGCCACAGCTCAAGAGGGCGCTGAAAAAGCTTGGCGTCAAGATATGACCATGGCTGTCGCATTATTGGCGCGCCCAGATAGCCGGTAGACTGTGTCATGCTTGAGGTATTGGGGATATGGCAATAGGCAGGCTGTGGGAGGTTGACGCCGCAAGGGGTATAGCCATAGTAATGATGCTCATATCCAATCTCGTCCTTGACCTTGCCGTCTTCCTTGCCTGGAATATAGACATATCCTCGGGCTTCTGGCTCTATTTTGCGCGCGCCACTGCTGCCTTGTTTATCCTGGTGGCGGGAATTTCGCTGACATTGAGCCATTCCAGGCTGGAAAGGAAGACATACAGAAAGTATCTTTTTAGGGGGCTGAGGATATTTTCCTGGGGGCTGGCCATTACAGCGGTTACCATGGTCCTGTTTCCAGGGAATACAATATGGTTTGGCATACTGCACCTTATCGGGTTTTCCATAATCATATCTTATCCCCTCCTCAGGACAAGGCCGCTGCTGGCATTTTTATTGGGCCTTGCCATAATCTTGGTTGGTTTCAATGCAGAATCAATTCCCATAAGCTCCCCCTGGCTGCTTTGGCTTGGCCTGGCCCCGGGAAGCTTTACAAGCTTTGACTATGTCCCCGTTTTCCCCTGGTTTGGCTGTATGCTGATAGGCATTTCCCTGGGCAATGTTTTGTACACTAAAGGGGAAAGGCTTTTTAAGATAGGCAACTTTTCCAGCAACCTTGCCATTAAAACCTTAGCCGCCTTGGGCAGGAATTCACTCTTAATCTATCTAGTACACCAGCCCATTTTAGTCGGGGCCCTATTTTTGCTTGCTTCTGCATGATATTTTCTTTGGGGTTGAGTTTTCATCAATGGAAAATTCCACGGGCAGGAACTTCTCTATCACCCATATGTTTGTCCTGACATGGTCTGTTACTGCCGCCACGGACACTGCTGATGGCGTGGCTAGTGCCATGTAGGGCAAGATCTGGTCTGCCATCCATTCGTCAAGGCATGCCCCGGAATCCGCCTGCTTTTTCAGCAGGAGCGCGCAGCTTTCGCCAACCTTTTCAGCCTGCATGCCGCGCTCCCCAAGGCAGCCTGCCCCCAATATGCAATTCTCGTAATGCGAATCCATGTGCACCGAGGAGCCGGTGGAAAGGGAGTCGACATATTTTTGCGCTCTGCGGGCGGTGCTGAGCACCTTGCCCGCGCTATCAGACTGCCTTTCGGCAACCTTTTGCGGTTTCAGGTCCGTGGAAGCTATTGAGAAGAGGCCTGTCTCCAGGTATCCGCCCCTTTCTGTCAGGCATATGGGCCTGATTTTCCCGGGGTTGACCTCAACGCTTATGGAGCCGCCGCCCCTGGGATAGAAGCCATATCCCGTTATTTCTGGCTTCACCTCAATGCCCATGATGGACAGGTAACGGCAGAATATGTTCTCAAAGAAATCATAGGAAGGTGACCATTTCACGTGGGTGCCGCCCTTTATTGTGAAGCACAGTTTCTTGTCTGCATGGACTGCAGGAATCAAGAGTGATTGCAAAACAAGCGTTATAGCGCCTGCTGTTCCTATGTCTATTGTTAAAGGCTTGTGCTCAAGATTCCCGGGGGAAAAAAGGATCTCCTTTGACCGGATATTTAGATTATCAACCTTCGCATTGCACAGCTGCGCCACTGCCTTTATGCTTTCCAGGTGCTGCGCCTGGAGCCCGGGGTTTGGCCTGCCGGCCCTTATGCCGGTTATCCTGCAGGGCTTCCCGGTCAAAGCCGAGAGCCCTATAGCCGTCCTTATGATCTGGCCGCCTCCGGAGCCATAAGAGCCGTCTATTGCTATCATATCAACCAATACTGACTGCGTCGCCATTGGCCGGGGCATAAGCCTGGAACCCCATGTTCTTCAGCTCTTCGGCAAATTCGTGTGTGGTAGGGCTGTGGACAAGGATTATCTTCTCCGGGCTGGTTTTCCTGAAGAACTCCAGGAGCTCGTCCCTGCTGCAGTGGGCGGAGAAATCCATGAAGGTTACGCCCATCCTTGGCTTTACGGACAGCTCCTCTGTCACGTATTTGCCCGTTTCCATCAGCATCCTTCCAACTGTGTTCTCCACCTGGTAGCCGGTAAGTATCAGCGATGAATTCTCCCTGTCGTGCAGCTTCTTTATGTAGTAATGAACCGGCCCGCCGTTAAGCATGCCTGCCGTGGTTATTATTATGCCAGGCTCCTGCAGTGCCTTCTTCCTGTGGTTTGGGGATGTGATTTTTCTTGCAGCGGAGAACGCCTGTTTCAGCCTTTTAGTGTTCCTGACGGAATCAGGGTGCTGGAGTATGATCCTTGTGACGTCACGCCCCATGCCGTCAAGGTAGACCGGGATGCCGAGGCGTGACACTATGAGCAGCATTTCCTGCGTCCTGCCGACTGCAAAGCAGGGCAGGACAGAGAAGCCGTTGTTGTCATGCGTGGACTTGACCACGTCAACAAGCCACTTTTCCAGCGCCTTCCTGTCAGGGTGGTTCCTGTACCAGTATGTGGATTCGGTTATTACGGCGTCTATGTCTTTGAAGTTGGAATATGCAGGCTCCATCAGCTCGGTCTCGGAGAACTTTATGTCGCCTGTGTAGACCATCCTTTTCCTTCCGGTATCCAGGAGTATTGAAGCGCTGCCAGGGACGTGGCCTGCGTTGTGTACTGAGACAGCGGTATTCTTGAACTGTATTGACTTGCCGAACCTGCACCTCACTGCCTGCGAGAGCGACCTGTCTATGTCCTTGGAAGCGAAGTAAGGCTCCACGCCCCTCTTCTCCTGGACCTTTATGGAGTCCCTGAGCATGAGGTCCATGATATCAAGCGTGGCAGGCGTAGCGAATACGTCCCCCGCATGGCCGTTCCTGCGCAGCATTGGCACGAGGCCGCAGTGGTCAAGGTGGGCATGTGAGGGGAACGTTGCAGCAAGGTCCAGCGGAGGCGCCAGGGGGGTGTTCATGTTCTGCACCTCTATGCCGTAATCCAGGAGGAACTTCTCCGCCCCGGTATTCACAAGTATCGCGGACCTGCCAACTTCCCTGCCTGCACCCAGCACAGTCACGTCCATCCTGAACTCACTGATTTAATACATTATAAGCGAATACTATATATGGTGGTCTGATGTTCTTTGGCCTCTTCGGCTGGAAGGCAAAAATAAGGCGCCTCAGGAAGAAATGGGACAGGCTGAGGGAGAGGGGCCTGAAGAAGGACGGGATGCTCAGGAAGGCGATACTTGACAGGCTTGACCAGACGGAGAACAAGCTGCGCATCCTGGAGGAGCAGAGGATAAGCAGGCTTGACAGGGCCAGGCTGAAGAAGGAAGTGGAGATAGACCTGGAGGAGATAAAGGTCCTTGTGAGGAGCAAGCCTGGGGAGATTGAGCTCAGCCAGAGAGCGTCTGGGAAAACCAGTTGACCGTGAGCTGCAATGCCACCGGCCGGTCCTTTTCGCCGTGGAAATTGTGCTGCGCATTCTTGAGTATCTCCAGCTTCGCGCCGGGCACGGACTTGAACAGGTCCCAGGACTGGCTGTAAGGTATTATAGCGTCATTTTCACCGTGAAGTATGAACAGCGGCGCGCTTATCTTTTTTGCGGATGAGAATATGTCATACTTCTTCATGTCACTGATGAATCGCCGGGTCTGCTTTGTTCTCTTGACAGGGTGCCTCTTAAGCGCGCCAGAGAAGGTCTTGTCAAGGTAGACAACAGGGTTCCATACCGCCAGGGAGTCTATTTTCTCCCCTGGGGAGGCCAGCAAAGAGACTGACCCGCCGAAACTCGCGCCCAGCAGGCCTATCTTCCCGTATTTCCCCTTCCTTGCAAACGAGATGGCGGCTCTGAGGTCATCTATTTCGTTGGTGATGGTCAGGTCCTCAAGCCTCCCCTGGCTCTCCCCGAGGCCTGCGAAGTCAAACCTCAGGACAGCGAAGCCCGCGTTGCACAGGGCTTCCGCAAGCTTGACGAATGTCCCTTTCTCGTCCTTGTCCGAGGAGAAGCCGTGCGCCAGTATTATTATGGAGCTGGCTTTCCTTTTGGGCGCATGCAGGACGCCTATGAGCTTTTGTTTTCTTGAGTTGAGGAAGCTCACTTTCTTTGCAGGCATGAATTATATTGGCCTGGGAGGCTTATAATTTCCACACGTCCTCGGGGTTCAGTATGGGCTTCCTGAAAAGCCGCGTATCCTCCCTCAGCCTCGGGCAGGCGCAGTTGACCAGGACATCCAGGTCCATGCCAAGGAGCTTCTCTGGCCTTAGCTCATCGCTCACTATTATCCATGCGCGCTTCCCAATGGACTCCAGCTTTTCCTTCATCTTGTCGGCGGCGTTAAAGTAGAGCTGGCCGGGCTTTGTGGAGACCAATATCCCGAAATTCCTGGCTTCACGCGCCTTCTCTATGCTGGCATATCTTATTTTCTCAATCCTGATTTTTTCCTTTTGCACGTCAACAAGCTCTCCCGTTTCAAAATCAAGCGACAGGACCGGCTTGTCTGTCCTTATGGCTACGCCAAGCGGGTGGAACATGCCAGAGCCAATGTAGAGTATGCAGTCAATGGAAGCGTCAGGCAGGGCCGCTGTGGGATCGCAGCCAAGGATCTGACCGGCCTTCGCGGCATAAACCTTGGGACTGCTTATTACGACTTCTATCCCTTTGGAGCCAAGGTATTCCTTTGCCGGCTTTAGGGATGAAAGAAACTGCAATGTTGTTACCAGGGATATCTTCCTGTATTGTTTCAATGAGGCTATGTGATTTTCCAAGAATGGTATGGGGTCCGCTTCAATTGGATACTCCTCATAGACGACTGGCAGCTGGGCCTTCACGCCGAAGTCCGTGTGGCCGATATGCAGCAGCGCAGCGCACCCGAGCCTTGCCGCCTCCGAGTCCTTCAGGTCGCATGCGCCATAGCATGGGTCGCAGGATATGTAGGCTGTTATGCCGGCTTCCTGCAGCCTGGAGGCTATCTCAAGCGCCCTGGTCTTCAGGCCTTCAGGGAACTGCAGCAGGACTTTTCTTGCCCCTATCTCCTTCAGTTTCGCTATTGACCCCATGGGCTTCTTTTCCATCAGCATAGCAGTATTGACGTGAGACGCATTATTTATAAGCCTTATATTGTTATACGTGGTATGGCCAGTTCTGAAATGCCGGGGTTCCACAGGCTGGAGCCGGGGAAGAGGCTGGAGAAGGTGAAGGAGTTTGCAGGCCTGACAGAGGAAGAGGCTGGGCTGGTGGAAAGCACCGGGGCCTTGGATATTTCTGCAGCAAGCCAGATGATAGAGAACGTAATAGGCACCTTTGAGCTGCCCTTCGGCATTGCGACGAATTTCCTTGTGAACGGCAGGGACTACCTCATACCCATGGTGCTGGAGGAACCGTCTGTGGTGGCCGGCGCGTCTTTTGCTGCAAAGCTGGCTAGGGCAGGCGGGGGATTTGAGGCGGGGAGCGATGAACCGGTGATGATAGGCCAGGTGCAGCTGCTTGGCGTGAGGGATGCGGCCAAGGCGAGGCAGGAGATAATGTGGCACAAGGATGAGATAGTTGACATCTGCAACAAGAAGGATTCAATGCTTGTGAAGCTGGGCGGCGGCCTCAAGGATGTTGAAGTGAGGGAGCTGGCAGGCATGCTTGTCGTGCACCTGCATGTTGACGTGAGGGACGCCATGGGCGCCAATGCCGTGAATACCATGAGCGAGGCTGTTTCGCCATACCTGGAGAGGCTGACAGGCGGGCATGCAAGGCTGAGGATAATATCCAACCTTGCAGTGAAGAGGCTTGCCAGGGCCAGGGCCGTCTGGAAGAAGCAGGCCCTTGAGGAAAGCGTGGAGGGCATGAAGGGCGGGGAGATAGCGGACGCAATCCTCGATGCGTATGCATTCGCATATGCCGACGAGTACAGGTGCGCCACGCACAACAAGGGGGTAATGAACGGGATAGACGCAGTCTGCATTGCCACAGGCAATGATTTCAGGGCGCTGGAGGCGGGGGCGCACACTTATGCGGGCGTCAAGGGCGTGAAGCCATTGACAAAATACTACAAGGACGGCAACGGGGATCTTGTTGGAGAGATAGAGCTGCCAATGGCTGTAGGCATAATAGGCGGCAGCATGAAGACGAACCCGCTTGCAAGGGTGGCGCTTAAGATACTGGGGGTGAAGAGCTCAAGTGAGCTTGCCCAGGTGATGGCCACCGTAGGGCTGGCCCAGAATTTTGCGGCTATCAGGGCCCTGGCCACGGAGGGCATACAGAAGGGCCACATGAGGCTGCATGCAAGGAACATAGCGCTGGGCGCTGGCGCGAGGGAGGAACAGGTTGACGGGGTGGTTGGCAGGATGGTGGAAAGCGGCAACATATCGTTCTCAAGCGCGAAGGAGATCCTGGAATCATATGAGCTATAAAAGGTACATGGTCGCACCTCCGGGGAGGATGAAATGGATAAAAGGGCAGAAGCCGGAGGGCTGCATCTTCTGCCAGATGTTCAAGGGCGAGTATAAGGATGCGAAAATACTGCACAAGAGCAGTGATGTAGCAGTCATAATGAACATTTACCCTTACAGCGTAGGCCACTTGCAGGTCATCCCGATAAGGCACGTCACAGTCATAGAGGGGCTCACGGATAAGGAGGGCCTTGAATTGCTCACCTTCGTGAAGAAATCCGTAAGGCTGCTGAAGGCCGCGATAAGGCCTGAGGGGTTCAACATAGGCATAAACATCGGGGAGGTCAGCGGCGCGTCAATAGAACACCTGCACGTGCATGTTGTCCCCAGGTTCCACGACGCGGGATTCATAGAGACGACGGCTTCCACCAAAGTGCTGCCGGAAAGCATAGACACGACTTTCAAGAGGCTGAAGAAGTTCGCCCACATGCTGGCAAAATGATTTATAAGCCAAAGGCAATCGGATAGCATGTCAATTTTCAAGGCCTATGACATCAGGGGCGTGTACCCGGGAGAGCTTGACGAGGAGATGGCCGGGAAGATAGGCCTGGCTTTTGGCAAGCTCTTCGGCGGGGCCGTGGCTGTAGGCATGGACATGAGGCTCAGCTCGCCCTCGCTCAAGGCCGCATTCCTAGCAGGGCTGCATGCCAATGGCTCAAGGGTTTTTGACATAGGCGTGGTGCCCACGCCGCTTGTTTACTTCGCCGCGGCCTTCTCTGGCTTTGACGCGGCAGTAAACGTGACCGCCAGCCACAACCCGAAGGAATTCAACGGCTTCAAGTTCTGCAGGAAGGGAGGCGTATGCCTGAGCTATGAGACCGGCATTGCTGAAATGGAGAAGATGGTTGCCGGGGCCAGTCCTGCAAAGGTGAGTGTAAAGGCAGAGACAAAGGATTTGGTTGGGGATTATGTCAGGTACTGCCTGTCAAAAGCCGCCCTCATGAAGCCGCTGAAGGTTGTCATAGACGCAGGCAATGGGACAGCCGGCATCGTTGCCCCGGGTATTTTCAGGGGGCTGGGATGCGACGTTGTTGAGATGTATTGCGAGCCCGATGGGGATTTCCCAAACCACACCCCTGACCCGCTTGTGAAGGCAAACCTCAGGGACCTGCAGAAGAGGGTTGTGGAGGCGGGAGCGGACCTGGGCATAGCCTATGATGGCGATGGTGACAGGGTTGGCTTTGTGGACAGCGAAGGGAAAGTGATAGAGAGCAATGATGCCTTTGCGCTCTTCGCCAAGTCTGCGCTTTCC
Organism: Candidatus Aenigmatarchaeota archaeon; assembly: GCA_016198605.1. GTDB lineage: Archaea > Aenigmatarchaeota > Aenigmatarchaeia > QMZP01 > QMZP01 > JACQIG01. The sequence goes on from JACQIG010000054.1 coordinate 9,449, forward strand.
ACGCACAAAGGCGCGCCCGTGGTCTTTGACGTGTCATGCTCCAGTATGATAGAGGACGTGATAAGGCTTGCGGGCGGGAAGCCTGTGGCGTGCAGGGTTGGGCATTCCTACATACAGCAGGCGATGCTGGAGAAGGGCTGTGTGCTCGGCGGGGAGACCTCGGGCCATTACTACTTCAGGGAGAATTTCTCATATGACGATGGCATATTCGCGAGCCTGAAGTTCGCGGAGATTGCGAGCAGGCTGGACATACGGAAGGAGGTGGGTGCGCTGCCTAAATACCACACGTCGGATGACACGAGGGTGCGCTGCGAGGATGGCAGGAAGTTCCTGGTAGTGGAGGAGATAAGACGGAAACTGGCAGCGGAAGGCCACAGGATAATAGACATGGACGGCGTGAAGGTCGTGTTTGACGACGGCTGGGCTCTCATGAGGGCAAGCAACACGCAGCCTGCAATTGTGACCAGATGGGAGGCAAAGGATAGGGAATCTTTTGACAGGATAGGCTCTTTTGTCAGGGAGGCTGTGGGGCATGCCACTGGATAGGCCTGAGCCTTTCACAGAAGAGAGGCCTTGGGGCAGCTTCAGGCAGTTTGTCCTGAACAGGACCTGCACGGTGAAGATACTGAGGATAGGTGCAAACCAGGCCATAAGCAAGCAGTCCCACAGTAACAGGTCTGAGTTCTGGGTAATCCTTGATAATGGCATAAAGGTGGAGATAGGCGGGAAAACATGGCTGACAAAGGAGGGCGATGAGTTGTTTATCCCGAAGGGGTCTATTCACAGGCTCTCCTCGGGCAGGGGAGGCCGCTGGCTGGAGATATCACTGGGGGATTTTGACGAAAACGATTACGTGAGGCATGAGGATAAGTACGGAAGGATATGATTTATAAGCGTATGGTGCATAATTAATGTAAAACAACTATGCAGGTTTTAGGTGGCATTATGGAACTGGAAATAGCGGAATCGCAGAAGGACTGCGTCAAGGTCATTGTGAAGGGCGAATCGCATACGCTCTGCAACCTGCTGAGGGAGAAATCATGGGAAGCGGGGGCCAAGCAGGCCGCTTACATGGTGGAGCACCCATACATGTCGGACCCGAAGATAATAGTCAGGGCTGCAAACCCGAAGAAGGTCCTCAGGGACGCGGCGCAGATGGTTGTGGATGAGGCAATGGATTTTGAGAAGGAATTCAAGAGGGCGCTGAAGAGGTAGCTTATTGCGTTGATATCTTGTAGACTGCGTAGAATACCATCAATATCACTACCAAGCCTGTGCCTATTAGTATTGTCTGGCCGTCCAGCCCGAAGGCCTTTATCTGCAGGACGTCCTCAAACTGGGTGAGCAGGATGAGGAAGAGCCCGAATACTATTACCAGCAAGGGCCAGTCCTTGGCGTCGCCCTTCTCCCTGAACAGGGTGGCTATGAACCCGAGGAAGAACGCTCCTATGAAGAACAGCGTGGCGAATGGCAGGGCCTGGAAGATGAAGGCCACGGCGGGCTCGTATGTCGCGGCGAATATGGCTATCACCAGCGCTATTATCACCTTCACCGCGTTCTTCTTGAATACCCCGCTGACCTCCATGGCGCCGTAGACAACGGCAAGCATGAAGAGGAACGGGATCCCGAACGTGTAGATGTCAAATGCCATATAGCTAATCCCCGTCGCCATACTGCTTTGAGTGTTTCTTGACCCTGCCAGTGATTTCGTCTAGCCTTGCCCAGTAGCCTTGTATTTCCCTTGGCTTGATGGCACCGAACTTTACAAAATCTTCCAGGTTATCTATTGCTTCTATGACTGTCTTTTTCTGGTCCCTGAATTCGGCCATTATTGTGCCTACATCCTGGTACTTGCCAATCTTGTTTACCTTGTCAGCCGTAAGCTCCAGGTCCTGCATGCGGGATTCTATTATTCTCTTAAGTTTCTTCTCCTCTCCTGTTATTGCGCCTTTGGTCCTTCTTGTGGCATAATCAACCGCTTCTCCCGCAAAAGGCAGGCCGCCCTTGCCGGCTCCACCGTATTCATGCGTCCTGCCCACCAGCATCCTAAGGAATATCCAGATGCCGACCAGTATTATGACGAAAAGGTACCATATCTGCGATATCGGCAGGATTACAGGGTACCAGCCCTGGAGTATGACGAAGACAAGGATTGCAACCCCTGCTAGCAGGCGGAGGCCTTTATCAGCAGGCTTGTCGTTCCTTATGATAAAATTGCTAAGGAAATAGATGAACAGCACCATGAAGACCGTCGGGAAAAAGAGGAAGAAGATGAGCGCCTGGATGTCGCCGCTCTCGGCCTGGCGGCGCAGGACGAACTCCTGGCAGCGCTGGGCAGCGTCAAAGGTGGGGCAGAGCACGTTTATGAGTGCCTGGAAGATGTCTATTGCCATAATCCTATTTTGCCAGCCAAGTTTAAATCTTCAAGCTTTTTAGGGTGCTTTCGCACTATAAATATAATAAGGTGGGTTTTTGGAAGGCAAGCTTAAGGGCATAGCGAGATCAGGAATATTATTGCTCTTTTTGGCTACGGTCACCGCTGCCTCATATTACATAGTGCTCGTGCTTGGGGACACGGTGGATTCCATTACGATCAACTCGCCGGCAAACAACACCTTCACGGCCAACAACACCCCCGCGTTCAGCTTCAACGTGTCCGGCAACAACACGCTGTACAATACCACGCTGACCATAGGCGGCGTGCTCCGGGGAGAGAACGCTTCCACGTATAACAATACAAACACAACTATCCAGACCAATGCCACCCTGGGGGACGGCAACTATACCTGGTACGTGAATGTCACCAACCAATCGGTGAGCCTCAGCCAATCGGAAAGCAGGGTAATAGTCATAGACACCATAACGCCCTTCCTCGTGATAAACCGTACCGAGCTTAACCTCACCATACTGAGGAACGACAGCGGGCTGCTGATAAATATATCGGTCAACGATACAAACAGGAACAACACGGGCGTGCTTGCGCAGGGGAATGGGACAACCCCCTCCAATGTTTCCTTCACTATAATATCCGGCAGCTTCTACCAGGTGAACACAACTCCCGGGGCCATGGGGTGCAATATTGATTCAAACTGCACCATCAGGTTCTTCGGCAGGGACCTGGCCCTGAACACCAATGCCACGGAGACGCTGAGCATAGGCGTGGACAACACCAATCCAGCCGTTAGCGGGGCGATAACCAATGTTTCCATAGTGAGGAACGCCTCAAGCGTGAGGGTGAATGTTACCGTGACTGACGGCTACTCAATCAGCACTGTATTGGTCGGGAACAACAGCAATGTCACAATGGCCTCTGTCGGGGGTAATGTGTTCCAGGC
>JACQIG010000056.1 GCA_016198605.1 Candidatus Aenigmatarchaeota archaeon
ATCTCTTGCTACTCTGTATAATCTTCCCCTATACTCCGGGGGCACATCTTTCGCCAATTCGTTCAAAAATCTGATTTCTTCGAATTCTTCCGGGAACATGGTAATAGTTGGCGGTTAAATTTATAAGCACGCATTCAGACGGCAATCACCCGCCGAAATCCTTCTTCCAGAGCTCATATTTCTCTATGTCGCGGCGGCCGGCAACGGGCTTCACCTTGCCGAAGGCGAAGTCAAAATCCTTCTCTCCCAGGGGCCTGTAGTTCAGCGAATAGTACTCCACGTCCTTTGAGGTGAGGCTTTCAAGGCCGGGGTTCTCCTCCCTCACCATGTGCATTATCGCCTCCTGGCAGAGCGCCGCAAGGTCCCTGCCGGAGAAGCAGTCCGTCTTTCCCGCCAATGTGCCGATGTCCAACCCGCCTGTGTCTGCCCCTTTCAAGTGGATTTTCAGTATGGATTTCCTGGAGGCCTCATCCGGCAGCGGGACATAGACCTTCTTCTGGAACCTGCTCACCACCGCATCGTCCAGGTCCCAGGGCTTGTTGGTGGCGCCCATCACCAGCACCCTCTCGGCCCCCTTGGTGTTGAAGCCCTCTATTTCCGTAAGCAGCTGCGACAGGACGCGCCTGGTTGTCTCGTGCATGTCGGAATCCCTGCTTATAGCGATTGAGTCAAGCTCGTCAATGAACATCAGGCTTGGCTGCATCTTCCTTGCCTTTGAGAACAGCGCATCCACAAGCTTCGGCGATTCGCCGTAATATTTTGACAGCAGGGCGGAAATCCTTGCCTCAAAGAACGTGGCCCCGAGGTTGTGTGAGGATGCCTTTGCGAGGAGCGTCTTGCCCGTGCCTGGGGGCCCGTAAAGCAGTATTGTCCTTGGGGATTTCACGAAGGAGGGCTTGTGTTTTATGAAGGGGAGGATTATCGCCTCCTTTATCGCGCTTTTAGCCTCCTCAAGCCCGCCTATGTCTTCCCACTTGGTGTCGGGCTTTTGCGTGATTATCAGGCTGTCTATCACTTCAGAAGGCATTTCTTCATCATCAGGCTTTGATTTTGTAACCTTCTGTGCGGTGCTTGCCAGGGCCTCATATTGCGCCGCCGTTTCAAACACTTCCCTGGATTCATGGAGGGGCATGTCCTTCGCGAGCCTCTTGTAGAGGGCCGAGGCCTTCATGTAGTGCCTCCCTGACTGGTCTATCCTGCCTTCCCTTTCCAACTGGCGGGCCTTCTCCAGCTCCCTCTGGAGTTCGTACTTGATTATGCCCTCCCTTATGTCGCCCATAGCATATACCCTTTTGCTTTATTGTTAATGTTGCAATTATTAAAACACGGGACTCCAGAATGTAATAATGGGCATCTTCTCCTTCAGCAGGGCCAACATAAAGGACTTCATCCTGGGCTTCCAGGACGGCGTGGTGAATGTGCTTGGCATACTGCTGGGGGTTGCCATAGCCACGAACGACACCAGGATAGTGCTGATCGCTGGAACAGCGGGATTGTTTGCAGAGTCCGTATCCATGGCTGCTGTAGCTTACACCTCTTCCTCCGCAGCAAAGTCATACTATGACAGCCAGCTGCATTCCGAAAGGATGGAGATAAGACACAGGCCGTGGGAAGGTGTTGAGGAGATAAGGGACATATACAGGAAGAAGGGCTTCCGCGGGAAGGAGCTGGACATGGTTGTGAAGAAGATAACCTCAAACAAGAGGGTGTGGCTGGAGACGATGATGACGGAGGAGCTGAAGCTCTCCAGGGAGGATTACGAGAGCCCGGTGAAGAACACTTTCCTGGTAGGAGCAGCCACGTTCGCCGGCTCCTTCGTGCCGCTGGCTCCGTTCCTTGCGATGGCGCCCAAGGAGGGGATAATAGTGTCCTCCCTGCTTTCCGTGGCCGCGCTGTTTGCAGTAGGCGCGGTGAAGGCCAAGCTGACAATAGGCGGGTGGCTGAGGAGCGGGACGCAAATAGCGGTGATAGGCATGGTGGCAGCCCTGCTTGGATATGTTATCGGCATCCTGTTTGGTGCATGACATCCGTTTATATGCATTGGCCATCAATATCCATAAAGGCAATTCTTATGGAAAGGAAAAACTTTCTTGCTTCAGGCTTGATGGTTGTGCTGCTTATGGGAGCCGTTATTGTCAGCGGATGCTCCAGGCAGGGGACCACGCCGGACGGGACAACGGGCAGCCTCACCGGGCTGAAGACCTGCTGGGACCTTAACGGGAAGGTCTGCAGCACAGGCCAGGAGTGCACTGGCAACTGGGTTGAGGCATCGGACACGTTCGCCTGCTGCTCTAAGGCATGCGGAGGAGCGGAGGAGCCGCTGACAATAGAGACTTTTGACACGACGCCGGAAAATGCGGACCTGGGTGAGGTTTCATGAAGCTCTTGATTGCTGTTCTTGCTGCAGTGCTGCTGGCGGTTCCGCTGGCTGCGGCGCAGGATTTCCCGATACTCAACAAGCAGGTGGAGATAAGGCATGCGCACCTGGCATGGACTGCCTCAATAAGGGAGACGGGGATGCAGGCATCAATAGATTACGTAACGGAGCTTGGCGGGGACACGTCAAGGCTCAATACGCTGCTTGATGACCTGAAGGCGAAGAATGCCGGGATACAGTCGCTTACGACTCACGTGGCGATAAACAATGCGATAGGGCAGATGATCCAGACCATTGCCGACTTCCGCGCCGAGGTCAGGAGCCAGGTCTCTGGCAACGGCGGGAACCTGCTCACCCTGGCAGCCAGGATCAAGGCTGCCCTGGATGCCGACAAGGCCAGCCTTGACGGCCTGGGGGACTCGTATTGGGAGACAAGGAAGACCAATGAGCTGGCCATATTTGACATAAGGGTGCAGAGGGCGCAGGGTGTGCTGGACCTAGTGGAGACAAGGGGTTACGACACCTCTGGGGCGCAGGCAAAGCTGGACGAGATAAAGGGCATGGAAGGCGAGCTCGAGTCCGCGCTCATTGCAAGGGACAACATAAGGCTGCTTGATGCGTATGCAAGGCTGCTTGAACGCTCCAAGGAGCTTGTGGATATAGTGAGGGACCTGCAGCTGGAGATACCTGATGACAGGATAGTAAAATACTGGATAGGCGTGGCTGGCAGGATAGTGCAGCGCACTGGGACGATAATTTCAGAGCTGGAAACCTTGGGGCTTGATGTGGCAGAGCTTAAGGACATACACTCCCACCTACAGGAGGAGCTGGACAAGGCCAAGGACGAGCTGGCTGTAGGGGACATAGGAGCTGCGGGCATAACGCTTGGGGACATCAGGACGCACCTGCTTGAGCTGAAGAGCGAATATCTAAGGATAATTTCAGCCCCGACAGGCGGAGGGATACAGCAGGACAAGAAGGAAGAGATAGAGAAGACAGCGGACGCGGTGGGCGACGCCGCAGAGGGGATAGAGGGGAGCTTCTAGTTGCGCCAGCGCACTCGCCTTAAAAAGCTAACGGGCAAATAGATAGCAGCTTGTTGGTGAGTTGGATGGCGAAGCTTTCAAAATATATTTCACGTTCGCTTAGGGAGTATTTGATTCTTCCTGGCAGGCAAAGGGCTGGCATCGGCCCCGATGATGTAAACCTGGGATACAGGATAAACGACATTGACATGGGACTTGGCTGGTTTTCTGCAGCGATGCAGTGCGTGTCTGGGGATACCCTGGGCATTGCGCTCCCGCAGAAAGGGGGGATGGCCATCCTTCCAAGAAGCCTGCCCATAGGTGAGCAGGTTGAGCTGGGGAAGAAAATAAAGAGGCATAAGGCAGGCTTCAACTACAACGTCAGGACTGTGAAGCCTTACGATCTTTTGGGCGGCCTGCTGGAATTGCAGAAGCAGACAGGATATTCACTGTTCCCCGTTGTGGATGATGACGGGACCCTTCTGGGGCTTATAACGGAGAAGAAATACCACCCTGGAAAAGACCTTGGGAAAAAGGTTGCAGAGCGGATGATGCCTCTCAAGGATGTCGTCACGGCAGGGGAAGGGATATCGC
>JACQIG010000057.1 GCA_016198605.1 Candidatus Aenigmatarchaeota archaeon
GCTCAAGAGGTTCTGCAAGCACAAGTCAGAGAGAAAACAGGTGCCGGCCTTCATATTCGGCCTTTCAAAGAAAAGGATAGGACAATTCCTCTCAGGCCTTTATGCAGGCGACTCAACGATAACAGAAAGCAAGGCGGTTTATTATACCACATCAAGGCAGCTCGCAGAAGACGTGACGGGCCTTTTGCTGGCATTGGGCATAGTGGCTACAATAATGAGAAGGGAGAGGGCAGGCAGGAAAACAACCGATTATGAGGTATCTTTTTACAGCAGGCGCGACAGGGAAATCTTTTTTGAGCATGTCAGGCCGCCAGGCAAAAAGTCTGGCGTGGGCAATGCCCGTGGCGTGGAGAACAAGAACAGGGTAAATGACGTTTACATGGACAGGATAAAATCAATAGAAAAGATATCACTCGACAAGCCTGTGCCGGTCTTTGACCTTTCAGTCCCGCCAACCCAGAACTTCATAGGCGGCTACGGTGGAGTTCTTCTGCACAACACCGGCCACCCAAGCCTCGCGACAATACACGCCGCCACGTTCCAGCAGCTCATAGACAGGCTCATAACGCCCCCCATATCCCTCCCGCCCACGCTGATAGAGAACGTGAACCTGATAGTCTTCCTTACCCTGGCCAGGGTGAAGGGCAGGTACCTGAGGCGGACAGACGCCCTGATGGAAGTGATTGGCGTGCAGGGGGACAAGCCTTTGACGAGGAAGATATTCGTATGGAAGCCTGCCGAGGACAAATACGAGCTTTTTGAGAAATCCGTGATACTGGAGACCCTGGGCAAGAAACTGGGGATGTCAGAAGACGGCCTGAAGGAGGAGCTTGTCAGGAGGAAGAAGATACTGGAATGGATGGCCGACAGGAACATCTCCGACTACAGGGACGTGGCAAAGGTAATATCCACGTACTATTCAAACCCGAAAAAAGTGATAGCTGCCGTGACTTCAGCGGAGGGCGGCGTGTAGGAAGGATATATTCCGGGCAGGCGAATATAATTATATGATTTTTAAGCTTGCAGTCAGGCTTTTCGGCGGCATAGCCGAATACTACCTGGAATACTTCGAGGGCGTCAAGACCAGCATGCATAAGGCCGGCATGAAGACGCAGCTGCATGATTATGTCTCCTTCATATTCCTTGCAACCTCCCTAGCTTTCATAGCATCCCTGATAGCCGGGGCGGTCTTCTTCACGCTGCTGATACCGTCGCCAATCTTTACCTACACGACTGCCATAATATTCTCCTTCCTCGTGACCGGCGCCGTCTTCGCCCTGTCGTATTATTACCCTGCCATACTCGCAAAGAACAGGAGGGCAAAGATAGACAGGTCGCTGCCTTTCGCCGTCTTCTACATGGCCACATCGGCTTCTTCCGGCATAGAGGCTTCCGAGATATTCAGGCTGCTTTCCATGAAGGGCGGCGTCCTGGGGGAGGAGGCCAGCAAGATTTACACAGACGTGAGAGCCCTTGGGATGAACCTTGCGACTGCGCTGCAGAAGGGGGCGCACAGGACGCCTTCCGTGCTATGGTCAGAGCTGCTTTACGGCATGGCCTCCGTTGTCACCACCGGGGGGAGCCTTGACAAATACCTGGAGAGCAAGACAAGGTCCTTCATGAACCAATACAGGCGCGCCCTGGAGGAGTATTCAAAGCAGATAGCGCTTTACACCGAGATATACATAACGCTGATAATAGTCGGGAGCCTGTTCTTCCTCATACTGATAGCCATAGTCTCGCCAATAATAGGCGGCAGCACGCTTTTCATACAGACGCTGCTGGTGTTCTTCCTTATACCACTAGTGTCAATAGGGTTCATCATGCTGCTGAAGGGGATATCCCCGAAGGGGTGACGTGAATATGAGGATACCTACGGAGAGCCTGAAGTTCCAGGGCCTGAAGATCGGGGAGCAGGTGAAGGTGATATTGATACCGCTGGCGATCGCTGCGGCCATTGTGGCAGTGGGCGTAGCCATAGGCGACGCTGCCGTCCTGGCCAACCTCGTGATAATAGCCACCTTTGTCGTGATAGTCCCCTACTTCATATCAAAATACACGAAACTGCTGTGGCTTAAGAATGTGGAGAGCCAGTTCCCCAATTTCGTGAGGGACCTTGCCGATTCCCAAAGATCTGGCATGTCATTCGCGGAATCCATAGACATCGTGGCCGCAAGCGCCAGCTACGGGAAGCTCACTCCCGAGGTGCTGAAGATGAAGAACAGGCTCTCCTGGGGTACGCACTTCATTAGGGTGCTGGAGATATTCGGGGAGAAGGTGAAGGGCTCCCGTGTCATAACGGAGGCGCTGGCCATAATAAAGCAGTCCTATGAGTCCGGGGGCAGCACTGCGGACACGCTGGACGCGGTGGCCAGGGACATAATAACCCTGCGGGAGGCCGATGCGGAAAGGCAGTCGCTTGTCAAGCAGAATGTCGCAATAATGTACGGCCTCTTCTTCATGTTCATGGGCATATCAATAATGATAATATACATAATGGTCCCCATAATCACAAGCCAGGAGCAAACTGCCGGGGACCTGAGGGGCTTCCAGTTCACAAACCCGTGCGATGGGGTGGGCATATTCCCCTGCGATTTCTTCTACTTCCTTTCCCTGCTCTTCGGGGCTGAAGGCATTACCGCCTATTACATCTCACTGTTCTTCTCCATAGTGCTGATACAGGGCATATTCACGGGCCTGATAGCAGGGCAGCTCGGCGAGGATTCCGTTGTCGCGGGGGGCAAGCACGCGCTGATAATGGTCATCTCCGCTATACTCACATTCCTCGTGCTCACCAAGTCAAACTTCCTGCCTTTGGGGTTATAACTTGAGTATGCAAATGCAAAAAGAAGTCTCCAGGCAGCTTGTCCACCTCTCGGGCATATTCTTCATACTGCTGGCGCAGGTTGCCGGGCGGGAGGTGGCCATCCTGTATTTTCTGTCGGCTGCGGCCTTCTTCCTGGTGTATGGAGAGTACATAAGGAGGGAGACGAGGAGGCTTGACGCGCTGCCGACGATACGAGGTAAGCTGCGGGAAACCACCCTCAAGCTTGAGAGGACAGGGGTGAGGCCCTTCACTGGCGCATTCTGGTTCTACTTCTCCTGCGGCATTTCCTTCCTGCTGTTCCCTTTTCCCATAGCCTCCGCCGCGTGCATGATGCTGGCCGTGGGGGACGCGTTCTCCACCCTTGTAGGAGTAAGGTTCGGCAGGCACGCTATTCTGAAAGGCAAATCATTGGAGGGCTCCATTGCGTTCTTCCTTTCTTCCTTGGCGGCCTCGCTCTTTTTTGTAAGCCCATTCACGGCATTGTCAGGCTCAATAGCAGCCACGCTGGCGGAGGTGCTGCCTAACATGAAATACCTGATAAAACTGAAGGGAAAAGGCCTGCTTGATGACAATTTCACCGTGCCAATAGTATCCGGCGTTGTGATGCTGCTAATAAGCATTGGGTTATAGGGCCGGTAGACTGGGAATTGGGATTTACTATACCTTTAAATAAATAGTGAATATACAGTATCCTAATGCCCCTGTGGTGTAGTCC
>JACQIG010000010.1 GCA_016198605.1 Candidatus Aenigmatarchaeota archaeon
ATATTATATAGCAATATGGACTGCCCGAATTGCTCAAGGAAGATAGAAGGCAGGTGGGCCTACTGCCCGGGGTGCAGCTTCAGGCTTGACCAGAGGTTCTTTGACGACATATTCTCAAGGATGCACAAGGAGATGAGCGAGCTGATGGGCTTCTCCAGGATGATGGACAGGGAGTTCGAGGCCCTGGACCTGTCGCCGTATTTCAAGAAGCCCCGTGGAACCGGCTTCTCAATCAGGATCTTCCAGTCAGGCGGGAAGCCGCCCCAGGTGTCCGTGAAGACCTTCGGCAATGTTGACAAGCAGCAGGTTGAGAAGGCCGTCTATAGCCAGCTTAGGGCGGGTGCCCAGCAGGGCGGACAGGCTGGCGTGAAGGAGACGCAGGTTGAGGCGCTCAGGAAGCGGGCCCAGCAGATACAGCGTGAGGACGCGAAGAGGATGGCCAGGCTGAAATACACCGAGGAGCCGCAGGCCGACGTCAGGCGCGTGGACGGCAAGGTCACCGTGGACATACAGCTCCCCGGGGTTAAATCCCCAGGGGACATACACATAAGGGAGCTGGAGAGCTCAGTGGAGGTCAAGGCCATAGTGGGCGACAAGGCCTTCTTCAAGATCCTCACCAAACCTCCAGAGAACAGGCTGACCGGTAGGGAATTCAAGGGCGGCGTGCTGCACCTGGAGTTCGGGTGACAATAGCTTCCTGGGAACTCTTACTATATAGAAACCGTTATACGCACCGTAAAAACCGTTATACACACCGATAAAAAGCCTGCATTCTTAGTGGCCAACATGCAGCGGTATCGTGCAGTCGGTCCCGTTGGGCCTGATGTGCTTGCACAGCTCGCAGAACTCCATGCTGGCCTGCTCTTGGGAAAGCTCGCCGCCGGCAAGCTTCTTTGACAGGAAGTCAAGCATCTTCATCGCTTCCGGGTTGCCCCTGATGCGGTCCGCCTTCGCGCCGCGGACTTCCTTCTTGTATTGCGAAACGGCAGGCTGGGATATGCCGAGGCGCTTGGCGGTCTCCTTCTGCGAGAGGCCGTATTTCTCCATCATCCTCTTGGCCATTATGGCCCTGACAACGGGCAGGTAGTCCAGCACAATTATCTCGCAAAGAGGCTTCATGTGTATCCCCAAGGTTTAAAGAATTAGTATAATTTAAATCAGGGGTTTATAAATATAACGGTGTTATGAAAATCCTCTACTCCCCCAAATCAGCAGGATATTCATCCACAGGCCACCCAGAAAGGCCAGAAAGAGTAACGCGTTCCTATGAATTCCTTAAGGATAAATTACCCTTTATTGAACCAAAACCATGTGAGGAGAAAGACGTTCTGCTTGTGCATACCAGGGGACTATTAGAAAGCGTAAGGAAAGGCACAGCAGAACTGTTTGATGGTGAAACGCCCAACCTCCCAGGAATATTTGATATGGCTCTCCTATCAGCAGGCTCAGCGTCTGGGGCTGCTAAGTTAGCCCTAAAGAAAGAGAAAGCCTTCTCGCTAATGAGGCCGCCGGGCCACCACGCGGGCCGTGCTTTCCTCGGCGGGTTCTGCTACTTCAACAACATGGCCATTGCCATACAGAAATCCCTCAGCAAGGCGGATAAGGCAGCAATTATAGATATTGATGTCCATCATGGGAATGGCTCGCAAGACATAGTCCTTGGCAACAATAAGGTGCTTTACGTTTCTCTCCACCAGTCTCCCCTCTATCCCGGAACAGGGTTAATACCGGAAAAGAACTGCCTGAATTACCCCCTGCCAGCGGGTACAGTGGAGCAGGAATATCTTAAGGTGCTGGGAAAAGCGCTAGAGCAGGTGAAGAAATTCTCCCCTGACCTGATTGGGGTGTCAGCAGGGTTTGACACATACAAGCTCTGCCCCATAGCGGGTTTGTCCCTGGAAATCAAGTCCTATTATAAGATAGGCAGAATGATAAGAGATCTGAACATCCCTGCCTTTGCAATATTAGAAGGCGGCTACAGCCAGGACCTGCCGCAATGCATTTATGAATTCATCCGCGGAATAGGTTAGTATGAAGAGGATAATCCTTGCAGCAATATTAATAGCAGCCGTCATAGGCGCGTATTACTTCTCCCAGGCTGCATATCTCTCCCAGACTGCAGGCCAAGTGGTCTCGGCCCAGAGGGAGACAGCCACTGTCGTGCGCGTTATAGACGGCGACACGGTTGTCCTGGGGGACGGCTCAAGGGTGAGGCTGCTCAACATAAACACCCCGGAGAGGGGCCAGTACCTTTTCAGGGAGTCCACGGAGAGGCTGAGGCAGATGGTGGAGGGCAAGGAAGTTGCGCTTGAGAGGGACATTGAGGACAAGGACAAGTATGGCAGATCACTCAGGCATATATTTGTAGGCGGCCAGTTCGTGAACCTGATACTCGTGAGGGAGGGCTATGCCGTGTCGCTGATAATCCCGCCCAACGAGAAGCACTCGCAAGAGGTGCTGGAAGCCGAAGCCTCCGCAAAGGAATCAAGGCTCGGGGTCTGGCAATACGCCCAGGACCTTTTCTGCATAGGAATATTCAACCTGCACTACAACGCGAAGGGCGACGACAACGGCAACCTCAATGACGAATACGTGGAGCTGAGGAATTCATGCACTTACCCGGTGGAAATGACCGGCTGGGTACTGTCTGACGATGACGGCAATGACTATTCATTCCCCGCATTCATCCTTTCGGCAAAATCCACCGTTTCCATCCATTCAGGCCCAGGCGTTGACAGCCAAGTGGACATTTATTGGGGCAAGACAAATCCCGTGTGGGGCAACAGCGGCGACAGGCTGTTCATGCATAACGAGAAAGGGGAGCTTGTGCTGGATTATTCCTATTAAGGGAAGACTACATTATTATTGAGATTTTTCATCCACAGGTTTTATTGTGCCCTGTTCCGCGTATAATTGTTGTTCGCTACCCTCAAATAATCCAGGGGGGTATAGATAACCCTTGAAAAGAAGCTCGCCTAAACTGTTAATATTATAGGGACTAAGATTAATTGTCACATTGTCATCCCCATACCCTGACCTAAAAGCTTCAGCCACTTCTGGCATATCTAACATGCCGTCTTGATTCGCGTCAGCAGCCACCTTGGCAAGGTCATACCTATAGAACGCCGCGCTGTCATTGGATTTGGCATTTTTAACTGATTTAATAACACGTGCCAGTTCATCTCTTAAAATCTTATTGACTGTAGCATCCGTGCTTCCGGGTAAGGCTTCAAGGGTCCTAATGGCCTCTGTTAACTTAGGCTCCAAAAACCTCTTTGTTGCTTCATCGTCCATTGTTGCCAGAATCCTGTCTGGGGCATACCCCATCTTTTGGTATAAGTCAACAGCCTCTGAATGGTCAACTCTGCCATCACCATTGATGTCAGCCCTTTGCTGGGCTTTTGTTTGATATCCTATAGATTTGGATATGCCAAGTCCAGAGGATGCAACAAAGTATAGCGCATATGCCCCCAAAGCATATTTTAGTCCCTTCCCGACTTTTATCATATAACCACTAATATAGCTAGTTGGCTTTAAAAACAGCACAAACAAAATTAACGGATTATGAAAAAGGGCGACTTCATAGAGGTAGACTTCGTGGGCAAGGTGGTAGCGACAGGCGAAGCCTTTGACCTCACTTCGGAGAAGGACGCGAAGGAGCTGAAGGTCCATAACCCCCACCAGAAATACAGGCCGGCCCTGGTCGTGGTGGGCTCAGGCATGGTCCTTAAAGGCGTGGAGAAGGAGCTTGAGCACATGCAGGTGGGCGAGGAGAAGGAGTTCACAGTGAAGCCCCAGGACGGCTTCGGCCAGCGCCGCCAGGAGCTCATGCGCGTGATATCCATGTCCAAGTTCATCAAGGAGAAGGTTGAGCCGAGGCCGGGGATGTTCATTGACATAGACGGCATGCAGGCCAAGGTGATGTCGGTGTCGGGGGGGAGGGTGAAGGTTGATTACAACCATCCTTTAGCCGGAAAAGAGCTTTTGTATAAAGTGAAAATATTGAAGCTTATAGAAAATACAGAAGAGAAAATAAACTCCCTGCTTGACCATTTCAACCTCAAGGCTGACTTTGAGGTAAATGGAGACAAACTTATCATAAAAACGGAAAGGAAGATGGGCCCCCAGGCGGAAAAGGCGCTGGAGAGGGCGATACTGGAGTGGATGGGCGAAATCAAGGCTGTGGAGTTCGCCGAGAAGCAGGCCGAGAAAGGGAAGATGGCCGAAGAGGCCGCAGAAATTAAGGAATAATA
>JACQIG010000062.1 GCA_016198605.1 Candidatus Aenigmatarchaeota archaeon
CGGCTGAGGGGCCTGTGAGGTTTCCCGTAAGGTTATTCCCGGAATAATCATAGGTCCTGCCGTCCAGCTCCGTGTCAAAGGGCATGTTTAGCGCCTGCGCCGGCGAGCCGTCGCGCAGCCAGGAGTAATGCGCAAATACTGCGTCCCCGTCTGCGTCAGAGGTGCCAGAATATGAGCACGTCAGGTTCCCGTCCGCGTCAGGTGATGTGGAGACGCCTGTCACGTCGGGCGGCGAGTTGGGAGGCGGGGGAAGCTGGAAGGAAACGAAGTCATTGAAGTTTATTTGGGAACCCAATTCGGCAACGCCCTTGTTTGCAACATCATAGCTGCCACCAAAACCGGGGCATGCCTCCAGTATCCATGTTATGTTGGCAAAATCCGGCGTCGGGTTGCCTGAGTCCTGCACGCCCGCCTGCCCGTTGAGGTATTGCACGCAGTTCCACCCGTCCGTGCATCCCAATATCGTGCTTACGATCTTCATAACCTTCCCTGGAGAGCAAGAGGTGTTTATGTTTGCCTTCCTCAGCATGGCTTCGTTGCCCGGGCTGGTGTCATAGGATATCCCAAGCCCCACCCTTGCCTGCGCAGGGCAGTCGTTGCTGTCGGAATAGTTGAAGCTTACCATGCAGGTCTGCCCGGGGGGCATGCCTGCATTGCAGGTGGTCTGCGGGGAAGAATCAATGAGGGTGTCCCTGCCACCGCTCGGGCATCCCGGCCCTGGCGATGGCAGAGGCAAAGGTTCCTCCTCCCCCTGGAGATACAGCCTCCTTCCGCCAGGAACACTCTGCACATTCCCGCTCCCCACCGCGCCCAGCGTTCCTGAATTGTCAAGCTTTATGTCCACGCTCAACGGCGAGTCAAGGAAGTTGCCAATCGTGATATCAACGGTGTCATTATCCGCGGGTTCTGAGACGACGAAGAAGGCGGTGAAGTTTATGAAGTTCTGCGTGAGCACGCTGTCGGTGAAATTGGTGAAGTTCCCCAGGCTCCTTCCACTCTGACCCTGGAGCACGCCGAGGTTGAAGGCCCTTGGCAGGTCCCTCTTGTAGTTTTCCGAGAGGAAGCTGATGTCCTTCTTGGGGGAGGTGAGCAGCGTGTTGGTGAGCGTGAGCCCGAGGAAGAACAGCACGCTAAGAAGTATCGCCCCGAGTATGAAGAACTGCCCGCTCCGCACAATAACCACTTGCATTATTCTTTGTCCAGCTTGATTAAATCGTTTTCTGCGGCTACGAGCAAGCTGCAATGCGCAGGTGCCATTAGGTGTTATCGCTCATCTCCCGGAAGTTGATAAAAAATCATCTTGGTTTATGCCAATAAGGCAATGGCTTGCATGTCATCGGTTTCGTAACGGCAGAAATGCGATAACATCATCATTGTTTCTTTGGAAAAGGCCATCACTAGGGCACACCATTCATTTTTATCTGCTCTATCAGGCAGAAGGGTGGATGCTATTTATATATGAACAACCTCACCACGGCAGGCCTGAAGGCGCCGTCGCCGGAGACTATGTAGGCGGCAACGAAGACGTCCCCCGCCGAGGGGGCGCTGCCAAAGCAGTTGTTTCCGTAGTCGCATATCTGCACCGCATGGCTGAAGCCGAATACCTCCACCCTGCTGTTGAGGCCCGCGGTGTCGTTTGCGGCCACATAATCGCGCAGGATCCCCTGGTCATCAAGGCTCTTCAGGGCGCTGTAGCCCATTATGCTTATCTCCTGCGGGCTTGAGGTCTGTATCAGGGTGGACCTTGTGGCAAGGAGGAACACGACTATTATTATGCCGGCAAGTATGGCCTCAAGGGCGTACCAGACTCCGCGCATAGTATATTTTATCCCGGCGGCAATAATATACTCATGGAATTCAGGCCGGTGTTCTCATACCTTGGCACGCTGCTGGAAATCATGGGCATCCTGCTCATCATGCCGCTCTTCGTTTCCATCCTTGCGGGTGAGGGCATAAGCTTCCTCTTCATCGCGGCTGCCATAGCGTCATTTGCCGCGGGCACGGCGCTTGACAGGAGGTTCAGGAAGGGCAAGCTGGACGGCTCTTCGGTGATGGTGCTTGCCCTGGCCGGGCTGGTATCCTTCTCCATAATAGGCATGGTCCCCTACCTCTCCGTCACGGGGCCGGTCAATGCCCTCTTTGAGTCCGTCTCCGGCTTCACCACAACAGGCCTCACAGTCCTTGACCCTGAGGCGCTTCCCGCTGGCCTGCTGTTCTGGAGGGGCTTCACGCAGTGGATAGGCGCAGCGGGCATAATAATGTTCTTCTTCCTGCTCGTGGACTCGCAGGGCATATCATCCAACTATTTGTACGGAGACGAGGTTGGCGAGGAGGAGAAGGCGCCGCTGATCAGGAAGGCGCTGGCAGCGTTTGGGCTCTACACCGTCCTTGGCATTGTCCTGCTTTCGCTGGCAGGCATGCCGCCCCTGGATGCCGTGGCGCATTCGTTCTCCGGCATATCCACCGGCGGCTTCTCAACAAGGGAGGGCTCCATCGGGGCCTTCAACAGCCAGGCGGTGAACCTTGTGATGATAATACTGATGGTGCTCGGCGGGACTTCGTTCTTCCTCCACACGAAGATATTCAGCGGCAACCCGAAGAGCTACCTGAAAGACTATGAGGCAAGGGTCTTCTGGGGCATGGTTGTGGTGTTCTCAATATTGTTGGTCAGCGCATCCTTCACCGGGTGGGGAGGGAATATGCTGTCAGCGGTATTCACCACAGTGTCAGCATTGACGACGTCAGGCTTCTATACAGCTTCCCCCGCGCCAGGGTTCGCCTCGCTCCTGATAATAATACTGGTGATAATAGGCGGCTTCTCTGCCTCGGCATCAGGAGGGCTCAAGATAGTGAGGGTGGGGGCGATGGGCAAGGCCTTCCCGTGGATTGCGAGGAAGCTTTCATATCCAAGGGAGGCTGTCATACCGCTGAAGCTCGGCGGCAAGGCCGTGAAGCCGCAGGAGTTCACCATAATAACGCTCTTCATATTCGTTTACATAATGATGCTCGTGGCCAGCACGGCGGTCCTCTCTTTCCTCGGCATCAGCATTGCTGACTCGTTCTTCGTTTCTGCCTCGGCGGCAAGCAACGCGGCCTTCTCGCCCATAGGCTTGGGCGCGATGCATTGGGCCGGCAAGGCCGTGCTGATGGCGGTGATGGTCGTGGGCAGGCTTGAGGTTCTCCCCCTGTTCGTCTTCATCAGGCACCTGCTCCAGGCGAGGAAGCGCGAAGAAGGCGGTGATGAATACCACCCCAGGAAAGGGTAATATCTTGCCTTTTGCCATATCTAGTGCATGGGAATAAAATCCCCTCTAGGGATATATGAAGCCCTGCTGTCCCGCTACGGCCCGCAAGGCTGGTGGCCCATCCAGAACAATTTCAAACCTCCCGAGTGGGAGATATGCGTCGGGGCGATACTGACGCAGAACACCAGCTGGAATAATGTTGAGAAGGCTCTGGACAACCTGAAAAATAATAATTGCGTTTCTGTTAGAGATATCTTGGATACAAGAAGGAGTGAATTAGAAAGGCTTCTAAAACCAAGCGGGTTCTTCAGGCAGAAATCAAAAACCCTGAAGCTGCTGGCAAAGCTTGTAAACACCTTTAACTCATTTGAAGATTTCAAGAGAAATGTAACAAGGGGGGCGCTTTTGAAGCTTAACGGAATAGGCCCTGAGACAGCTGATTCCATACTGCTGTACGCATGCGGAAAGCCCTCATTTGTTGTGGACGCATACACGAGAAGGATATTCCACAGGCTTGGGCTGGTTGGGCATGATGCCGGTTATGAGAAAATCAGGGATTATTTAGAATCAAATCTGCCCAAAGACGCCAGCCTATACAACGAGTTCCATGCGCTGATAGTCAGGCTGGGGAAAGAGGCGTGCAGGAAGAGCCCGCTCTGCATGAAATGTCCCCTTGAGGATGTGTGCGAGAAGAGGGGCTTTCCATAGCCCGCATGTCACGGGCTTGGGATATGGTTTTATAACAAAGCTCAAGAAATATCTACATGCCCCCCAAGAACAACCTTGTTCACGTAATGCTTCCGTTGCTTGTCATAGCCGTTGTCCTAGCCTCAGGCTGCGCAAGGCGTGACAGGCCTCCGCTGCCGAACATCACCGAGAACGCCACAGAATTTGGGCCGGGGGATTACTCCTTGTCCATGGAATATGTCGGGTTTACAAGGGCCTACATTGCGCATGTGTCTTCCCTTTACGACGGCTCAAGGCCTTTGCCGCTCATAATAGCGCTGCACGGCGGCACGGGCACAGGGGGGGACATGATAGAGCTTACGCAGGCTGGGCTTAACAAGCTGGCTGACAAGGAAGGGTTTGCTGTCGTATACCCCGACGGGATAGAGGGGCACTGGAATGACGGGAGGGACGTGAGCAGCTACAGGGTGCAGAGGGAGGATATTGATGATGTGGGCTTTATTTCGGCGCTGATAGACGATATGGGAAGGAAGCTGAAGATTGACAGCAAGCGCGTGTATGCTACAGGGATATCCAATGGCGCGATGATGTCCAACAGGCTCGGCTGCGACCTGGCCGGGAAGATAACCGCTATCGCGCCTGTGGCGGGCGCAATGCCGGAGAAGATAGCCCCCGCATGCTCTCCTGGCAGGCCCGTGCCTGTCATGTCCATAAACGGCATTGATGACCCGCAAGTGCCTTGGGAGGGGGGGAAGGTGGTTGTATTAGGGAAGGATCTGGGGGGTGTCCTGTCGCCCGTGGACACCGTCAGGTTATGGGCAAGGAACAGCGGCTGCTCGGAAACTCCTGACGTTTCCTATGTGGCTGACAGGGATCCTGAGGACGGGACAAGGGTAAGGAAGGAGGTTTATACGGGCTGCCAGGGCGGGTCAGAAGTTGTGCATTATGTTGTGGAGGGAGGCGGCCACACATGGCCCGGCGGGTGGCAATACCTCCCAGAAGGCTTTGTCGGCAAGACTAACAGGGACATTGATGCCAACCAGGTGATCTGGGAGTTCTTCAAGAGGCACAGCCTATAGAGTGATGTCTCCGCCTGCCTCTTGATGGCGCATGATTCTTAATGGGATTTATTTGGCAGCAAATCACAAATAATATATGGAGCGCAGGAAGCTTACTATAATAATCGCCGGGATGCCGGGGTCAGGGAAAACCACGCTGGCAAGATTTATTGCAAAGAAATACGGGCTTAAGTATTGCGCAGGCAGCGACTTCTTCAAGCAGGCCGCGAGCAGGCTGGGGTATAGCATCAAAGGCGCGCACTGGTGGGACTCCAGGGAAGGCCTACATTTCCTGAAGGAGCGGCAGAAGGACTCCAGGTTTGACAGGGAGGTTGACAGGCTGCTGCTGGAAAAGGCCAGGAAAGGCGGCGTTGTGATGACGTCCTGGACGCTGCCATACCTGAAGGCGCCAGGGATAAAGATATGGATAGCGGCCTCGCAGAAGACTAGGGCGGAGAGGATTTCAGGAAGGGACAAGACATCATACAAGCAAGCTCTGGCCGCCATAAGGAAAAGGGACAAGGAGAACAGGAAACTGTACAAGAGGTTATACGGGTTCACCCTCGGGAAGGACCTCAGGCCGTTTGATATCATACTTGAGACTGACAGGCTTTCAATCAAGCAGACGCAGGCGGGGATATCCAGAAGGATAAAGAGATTTATAGAATCCAAGTGAATAGTTATCCATGCATTTCAAGAACATAGGAATAGCAACAGAGGAGGGAATTGGCACCTTGACGCTCAACAGGCCAGAAAAGCTGAATGCCATAAACAGCGGGACATGGAGGGAGATTGATTCTGCCTTTGAGGAATTTGGGAAGGACGATTACGTGAAGGCTGTTGTTGTGACAGGGAAGGGCAAGGCCTTCTCAGCCGGCGGGGATCTGGAGGAAATGAGCGGGTTTGAGCATCATTCCGCCTGGGATTTCGCGATACTGGCCCACAGGGTCCTTTCAAGGATAGAGAATTTTCCCAAGCCGGTCATTGCGGCGATAAATGGCTTTGCGCTGGGCGCGGGAAACGAGATTGCTATGGCCTGCGACTTCAGGATTGCGTCAAAGGCTGCAAAGTTCGGCCATCCTGAAGTGAAGATAGGCATCCCGCCGGGGGCGGGCGCAACCATAAGGCTCCCGCATTTTGTCGGGGCAGCAAAGGCAAAGGAAATGATTTATACGGGGAAAATAATAACAGCGCAGGAAGCCCTGGAAATTGGGCTGGCTGACAGGATTGCCGCCGATCCAGTGAAGGAAGCGAAACTCCTGGCAAGGCAGATGCTGGAGAACAGCCTTTCTGCGATTGCAAACGCGAAAATGCTGATAAACAAGTTCGCATCAATTGATGAAGCAAAGACCATGGCCGAGATAAGGGCGTTCGCCAAGGCTTTTGGCACGCCTGACCAGAAGGAGGGCATGAGGGCCTTTTTGGAGAAGAGGAAGCCGAGGTTTGGGAAGTGATTATCTTTTATATAAGCACATATTATCATTGTTTAGTATGATCCCTGAAAAGAAAGCCGAGGAGATAGCAGAAAAGGCGGCAAACAAGGAGAAGTTCCCGCAGCCAGCCCTGACCATGAGGGCCCTGAAGGGCAGGGAGTGGCACATTGAGTTTGAATCAAGGTTTGACACCGAATCCTTCATCCTTGTGAAGATTGACGCGGAAAGCGGGAAAGTGATAGGCATCGAGAAGGGCAGGAGAGAGGACGAGGCGCCCAAGCTCGGCTCTGTTCTTGAGGATGAGTGATATGGCCCTGGAAAGCTACCACCCTGTGAGCAAGATAATACTGATCCTGATAGCCGGGGTTGTGATCTACATGCTTTCATTCCCTGTTACAGGCCTCCTTGTGCCAAGGGACAGGCCTTTTGGGCACATGATGGGGAATTTTGGGACTCCAGGTAACATATTGGTCAACAGCCTGTCTGTAGCTGTGGGGTTGGTGGGCATGCTTGTCATGTCGCTGCTGCTGTTCAGGAAGAGGGAGCAGACCCCTGTGGAGAAGCCTAAGGCAGATGAATTCTCCATAATGAAACGCGCGCTAAGCGCAGACGAGGCGCTGCTGCTTGAGAAGGTCAGGGCCGTGCCTGATGGCATAACGCAGGACTCCCTGAGGTTCAGGCTCAACTGGAGCAAAGCCAAGGTTTCCACTATGCTAAGCAACCTTGACAGGATGGGACTTGTCCAGAGGGAGAGGCTTGGCAAGACGTACAAGGTGCACTACCAGTCACAAGACAAATAGCTCACGGTTCTGAACGGTTTAACCCGCTTGGTATATTATCCGTGGCGCCAATACAATCGGTAGGAGGTGAATATGAACAAATACTTCATCGTAGCGGTGCCAATCGTGGCCGTGATAGCCTTGGCAGGGCTTGCGCTGGCGCATCCGCTGCTTAACACCCAGGACCTGACGCAGGAGCAGAAGGACCTGAGTATACAGATGCTTGAGCTGAAGCAGCAGATGATAGGGGACCAGATAGCCTACCTGAGGGGCGAGATAACGCAGGACCAGTATGAGGCCAACCTTCAGCAGCGCATGCAGGGCATGAAGGACCTGATGGGCCAGGCTGAAGAGGCGGGACTGATCCAGAATGGCATGGTCAATGGAATGGGCATGCACGGCTCCGGCAGGATGCACGGGATGGGCATGATGGGCTTTTAAGCCCTCTTCCATATTTTTAAAAACTATTTCTAATAACAGGGTAATATATAATCATGCAGGATTCGGTGGTGATAGTTTCTGCAGCGAGGACGCCAATAGGCAAATTCCTAGGCTCTCTTTCTGGGTTCACTGCCCCGCAGCTTGGTGGGATTGCAATAAGGGCTAGCCTCGAGAGAGCTTGTGTGAACCCCACGATGGTGGATGAAATTATAATGGGCAATGTCCTGCAGGCAGGTGCTGGCCAGAATCCAGCAAGGCAGGCTGCGATCCTTGCCGGCGTGAATCCATCAATAGGCGCAACCACCGTTAACAAGGTCTGCGGCTCTGGACTAAAATCCGTGATGCTTGGAGCGCAGGCGATAAGGTGCGGGGATGCGCAGATAATTGTCGCGGGCGGGATGGAGAGCATGAGCAATGCGCCACACTTGCTGAGAGAGGGGAGAAGGATAAGGAAATATGGCAATATTCCTAAGGAAGAATTACTGCAATGCAGGGAAGATTATACCCTAATTGATTCCATGATAAGCGAAGGCCTGTGGTGCGCCTTCAATTCCTGCCATATGGGAACCCTTGCCGAGAAGGCTGGGGAGAAATACAAAATAAGCAGGAAGGAACAGGACCAATTCTCATTGGAGAGCCACAGGAAGGCTATTAAAGCAATTGATTCTGGGAAATTCAGGAAGGAGGTTGCCACCGTGAAGAATGTTCCAGGGGATGAAGGGCCCAGGAGGGACACCAACATCAAGAAACTGTCAGGGCTCCCCATTGTATTTGGCAAGAAAGGGACAATAACGGCGGGCAACGCATCCCAGCTCAGCGACGGCGCGGCTGCCGTTGTCCTGATGGAGGAGGACAAGGCCTTGCAGTCCGGGCTGAAGCCGCTGGCAAGGATTGAGGCTTATGCGCAATCTGCTGTAGACCCTGCATGGTATACTGTCGCCCCTGTTTCCGCTGTAAAAGCATTGCTGAAGAAAACAAGGCACAAGATTGGTGATTTTGACCTGGTAGAGCTCAATGAGGCCTATGCATTGCAGGCGCTGGCCGTTGCAAAGGATTTAGGCATACCCAAAGAATTATTAAACGTGAACGGCGGGGCCATAGCGCTGGGGCATCCAATAGGCTGCTCAGGGGCAAGGATACTTACGACCCTCATATATGCAATGCAGGACAGGAAAAAGGATTTGGGGCTTGCAACGCTCTGCATTGGCGGGGGCGAAGCGGTTGCGATGAGCGTGGAAAGGTTATGAGGATAAGGAAAGCAAGGCCTGCTGATGCGGGGCAGATATACAGGCTTGTCAAGGGCAGCAGGGAGCTCGTGATAACAAGTACGTACAACTTCCTTGAGAAGGAGGCAATTCAGCAATGGGTCAGGGATAAAAGCATCAGCCTGTTTGTGGCAGAGGACAAAGGAAAAGTCATAGGCCTGATTTATGCCGAACTGCTCTTCGGCAGCGGCAAGGCCATGTACTTGGACAACCTTGTCGTCCACCCAAGATATAGGGGCAAAGGGGTAGGCACCATGCTTCTTGCTGCATGCACGGCTGAGATGAAAAGAAGGGGGATAAGGTATGCCGGCATGATGGTGCTGAAGCGCAACTATGAGCTAAGGAAGGGCTTCTTTGAAAGGAACAGCTTCAGGAAAACAGGCGAGCTATACTGGATAGAGAAGGTTGTGGAATAGCATGGACATCAGGAAGGTTGGCGTGGTCGGGGCAGGCACGATGGGACATGGCATTGCCCAGGTTTTTGCAATGAAGGAGTATGATGTTACACTGGTTGACCACGAGAAGGACAACCTTGCCAAGGCTGTGAAGATGATAAACCTGAGCCTTGACAAGCTTGTTGAGAAAGGCAGGCTTGCAAATGCGGTCAGGATGGAGATACCCAAAAGGGTCAGGACCAGCACAGACCTGAAGGCGCTGGACAGGTGCGAGCTTGTCATAGAGGCTGTCACGGAAAAGGCGGAGGTAAAGAAGGAAGTCTTCCAGCAATTGGATAAGATATGCCCTAAGGAAACCATAATCGCAACCAACACGTCTTCCATTTCCATCTCAAAGCTCGGCGCTTTCACAAAAAGGCCTGGCAGGGTCATTGGGATGCACTTCTTCAACCCGCCCGTATTGATGGAATTAGTTGAAGTGATAAGGGGGATTGACACGTCGCAAAAAACTTATGATGAAGCCAGGAGGGTCTGCCAGAGGCTGGGCAAGACGCCGGTGGAAATAAAGGACTTCCCCGGCTTCGTGGCCAACAGGCTTTCAATCCCGCTCATAAATGAGGCCATATTCGTCCTGATGGATAACATTGCAACACGGGAGGAGATAGACACCGTGATGAAACTGGGCATGCACCACCCAATGGGGCCGCTGGAGCTTGCCGACTTCATCGGGCTGGACGTTGTCCTGCACATAATGGAAAACCTTTATGAGGAGTATGAGGACAGCAAATACAGGGTGTGCCCGCTCCTGAAGAAGATGGTGGAGGCAGGGCATCTGGGAAGGAAGGCGGGCAAGGGCTTCTATGAGTATGATGAAAATGGCAGGAAGAAATAGGAACCTGCAAAGTTGTCATTCTTACATTATGAGGCCTGCTGGGAATCCGGGCTCCCACGAAGCCTTGCGCCTCACGTCTGCGTATATTTCCTCCCAATTGCGGTCCCATGGGACAGGATAATCGCTGGTCGCGAAATGCACGCCATTGGGGTTTGCATACTGGGCCTTGTCCCAATGCCCGTCAAATCCGTAGTCAAATATTGTAAAATCGTCACCGCTTATTCCAGCGTAATTGGAGACGTGGAACGCTATCCCCGGTTTGGGGTCGCTGACAAGGGCTACCTCTATCTTCTCCTTTGATCCGTTGCAGGAGGTGGCAGCCAGAGCCAAAGAGGCTATGCCAATGGCCTTGTACATGCGTCCCATAGAACCACAGCTAAGTTTGGAAGGGAAGTTTTTTAAGCGTTAAGGCCCGGTTCTGGGCATGCGACAAGTATTTCTGATGGCACTACAAATATGATTGATGAAACCAAGGACTATTGACAGGGTTTTAATAATAATCCTTGCGGTCTTGCCTGCATTGGCCGCCGGTGCTGACTCCCTGTGGACTCCCGTGTCTGCTTCAACATATGTGCCTGCCATACTGCCCATCCTTGTGATATTGATCGTCAGGTCTGGAAACCCGAAGAATGATTCCAGGCAGGCCATTATCCTGCTTTCCCTGGGCATAGCCTACCTTGCCGCAGGCTTTATATTCTCCATTACGCTGCCGGGGCAGACACTTCTCATCGTGGGAGCTGTCCTGGTTTACATTGGCTATTTCAAGAGGCTGGGGATGGCCACCCATGACGCAAGGAAGATTGTCCTGGGCTTCATTGGGCTTTCCGTCGCATTCCTCGGCCTCAGGCTTGTGCTGGGGGAATTCCTGTTTGTAGACAACCAGCTGCTAGGACCGGTGATGGTTATAGCAGGAATAATAATTTCCATTGCGCCTTACAGGATATGAATTTAAGGCTTCTTTCAAATATCAGCCTATGTTCAGGGTATCGGCCGTACAAATGGCCATTGACGACAAGCAGCCTGGAAGAAATCTTCACAAGATACTCCAGTATATGGAAGCGGCAAAGGAAAATGGCAGTTATATCGCTTGTTTTCCAGAGACAAGCCTTTCCGGACTGGCAAGGCCGGCCATTAAAGAGGTCGTGGATATGCTATCTCTCATTGAAAAAAAGGCCCACTCTCTTGGGATGTATACCATAGTGGGCAGTTATTGTGAAAAGGAAGGGAAGGTTTACAACGAATTATATGTTATAGATGACCTGGGCACCTGGACACGCACATACCAAAAACGGCATCTTTGGGAAGCTGAAGAGGGGGTCATGCCTGGGCTTGATATAAACCAGCCGATAATTACTCCAGAGGGAAGCATAGGGATTATAAATTGCTGGGACATTGCATTCCCCGAAGAAACTAAGTCGCTTGCAAGGGAGGGGGCAAGAGTAATTTTCTGTCCTGCATACTGGTTTGACAAGCCAAGGCCGGACAATCCTGATTATTTCGGCTATCCAAGCGCAAGGGCAAACGAGAACCAAGTTTATCTGGTTTTTTGCGATGCATTCTCCAAAGAAACTGTTGGAAGAAGCAAGATTGTCTCTCCTGTGAAGGTTCTTGCAGAGGCCAGAGAGGAGGAGCTTATTTCTGCTGATGTTGATTTTGATGAGCTGGAAACTCTCAGGCAAAAATATAATTGCTGGAAATGAAATAGATAACATGAAAGGGCAAATGCAGATATATTATGATGAAGAAGGTGATTTCTTAGAGATAAACATAGGCAAATACACAGAAGGCCATTTCCGGGACATAGGCGAAGGGGTAGCTGAAAGGGTAGACGAAAAAACAGGCAAAGTGACAGGAATTGCCATATTGAGTTTCAAGAAAAGGGCTAAGCAGCTTAAGGGCATGAAAATAAACCTGCCTGTCACGCTGGATTGTGCCCGCTGACCTATCCATTCTATCCAAGTCAGAATCTGCTAATAACTTCTTAAGCGCGCATTTAAGATTTCATTACAATAATTAACCGCTGGTGGTGTGGATGATTACTCGCGTGAGGATGAAGAACTGGCGGTCGCATATAGATTCTGACCTGCAGTTCGGCAGGGGCGTGAATGCGCTGGTGGGCATAATGGGCTCCGGGAAGTCCTCGGTGGTGCAGGCAATATCCTTCGGGCTTTTCGGCACGTTCCCGCAGCTGCAGTCCAAGAGGATGAAGCTGGATGACCTGATAATGAGGAAGCCCTCAAGGAAGCAGAGGACAGAGGTGGAGGTGGAGTTCCAGGCCGGCGGGAATGCTTATTCTGTCAAGAGGCTGGTGGAGGAGGGCAGGGGAACTGTGCTGGCGGAATTCAGGGAGAATGGAGTCCTGCTGGACGTCAACCCAAGAAGCGTGAATGATCTGGTGGAAAGGAAACTGCAGATGGATTATGACTTGTTTTCCAGGGCCGTCTATTCGGAGCAGAACGGGCTGGACAGCTTCCTCAGGGTGCAGAAGGGCCACAGGATGGAGCAGGTTGACAGGATGCTGAAGGTTGACAGGTTTGAGAGGGCCAGGGAGAGCGCGGTCGCACTGTCCAACCGCGTGAAGAACGGCCTTGCCGAGAAGATGAGGATCGTCTCGGACATGGAGAAGGAGGGCCTGGATGCCAGGATAAAGGGCCTTTCTGGGGAGATAAGCTCCCTCTTGGAGACTCTTGAGAGGCTGAGAAGCGACTATAGCGCCATTTCAAAGGAAAAGGTGGAGACGGCTGGCATGCTTTCCGAGGCTGAGTCAAAGGACAGCGACCTGCAGTCCATTAGGCGCGAGCTTGAGGGCCTGAGGGCGGCATTCAGGGAGGTCAGCTTCTCCGCGGAGCAGAAGAGGGAGAGGGTCGGTGGCGAGGACCTTGGTGCCTTGAGGAAAAAGCACGAGAGGCTTGGCGAGCTGCTCAAGGAGCTGGACAATGACCTCGTGATAAAGAAGGAAGAGGAGAGGACGAGGAGGGAGCTGCTTGCCGGGATAAATGCCAGGATGCAGGTGGCAAGCAGGAAGGAGCTGCCGGCGCTGGGGGAGAAGCTGTCAACCATGGAAGGCCAGTGGCTCATGTTCAACAAGATGAAGCAGGCGCTTGGCGGGATAAACATAGTTGACGAGGAGCTGAAGCTTGAGGCCGCGAGGAAGGGGCTTTATTCCCTGCTGGCGAGGAAGGAAGAACTGGAGAGGCACATGAAGGACCTGACAGGCAAGACCAGGTGTCCCGTGTGCCAGACAGAGGTCGGGAAGGAGAGGAAGGAGGTCGTGCTCGGGAGAAAGAAGAGGGAATTGAAGAGGACCGGGAAGCTGGTTGCGCAGAGGTCGGAAGAGGTGAAGCAGCTGGAGAAGGACTTTGATTACCTGCAGAGGGAAACGAAGGAGTTCTACATCCTTGAGGAAAGGATAAAGGACTACCACCTGCTCAAGGCGGAGCATGGCCAGGTTGCCGAAGCGATTGGGATGCTGGGGAAGGATGCCGAGGAGATGGCTGAAAAGCTGCAGGTTGCCGTGACGGAGGCAAACGATCTCGGGGCCAGGCAGAAGGCCGCATACATAGAGCATGAAAGGCTTGGCCAGATGATAAGGGACTCGCTCCAGCTGAGGGAGCTGGAGCAGAAGAGGGTGGATTATTTCAGGAAGATCAAGGCCGCGGAGGAGAGGGAGGCCGGCCTTGCTTCAGCCCTTGCTTCCGTTGACATGCAATCCCTGAGGAAGGAGCTGCAGGAAAAGGTGGCGCAGGAAAGGGAGATGAAGGCAAGGAGGACGTCTTTTGAGGACAAGGCAGAAGACAAGAAGAATGCCCTTGCCGACCTGGCCGGGAGGCTTGGCAGGATGAATAGCTATAAGGAAGAAATAAGGACCGACGAAATGGTAATAGAGAAGCTTGGCGGCTTTGTCAGGGTGCTGAAGGCCACGCAGGACCAGCTGAGGGAGGAATTCCTGAAGTCGGTCAATTACATCATGGACAGGCTGTGGCAGGAGCTGTACCCTTACGGGGACTACCAGGGCGTGAGGCTCGCCATAGATGACGACTACATACTGCAGCTGAAAGGCTCAGATGGCTGGACTTCGGCGGACCTGATCTCTGGCGGGGAGAGGAGCATGGCCTGCCTCGCGCTGAGGATAGCATTCTCCCTGGCATTCATGCCAAACCTGAAGTGGCTTATACTTGATGAGCCTACCCACAACCTTGACTCCAATGCAATCAGACAGCTGAGTGAAATCCTGAAGGAAAAGATCAATGCCTATGTTGACCAGGTCTTCCTGATCACCCATGAGGACAGGATCTGCGAGGGCCTCACAGGCGCGATATACAGGCTTGACAGGAACAAGGACCTGAACGAGCCGACACAGATAGCGGGGATGTGAAGAGTATGTGCTTGCTGTCAGAAGAGGCTAAAAGAAAAATAGAAGAATCAAGGAAGAGGCCAATTTCAGAGATGAAATCCCAGGGCGAGATAGAAAAGAAATTCTCATGATAGTATAGCCCACACAGGTCATGGGGATGTGAATTTAAATCTTTGGTAACAATACTCCATAGGGTGGTATGAACATGTTAAGCAAATACCTCGCAGCAGGTTCTCTGGCATTGGCAAGCCTTGGCGTGGGCTGTGATTCTGCAGCCAGGCCATCGCCTAAATACACGATAACATCAAGCGCATACGGCGGTGTGGACAGCTTTGGTGGTGAAGGCGGGGTGTTGTATTCATATAGGGACCACGTGAGGGAGGACAGCTATCAGTTTTTTGACGACGATTGTGACGGGAAACTCGATGTCCTCAAGTTTGAGGGTAGGCACTTCGGGAAGGACATCAGGATTAACCTGTCTGGCGAGGCCATAGGCTCCAGCCCGGAAGGGAAGGGGGCCCTGGAGATTTTTGAAAAGGTGAAGAGTGTTGTAAAGAACCATACCTATGAAGGCTTCAGAACCACAATTAAGGGTTACAGGACGCTTGAAGAGGATGCTGCATCAGAAGGGAATATTGCACCAGGCATGCATGGGGTACTCATGTGACTGTTTAGTTTGTCAGAAAAATCCCCTCAGGTTCAATACCAAGAACGCCACAACGAATATCACCGCAATGGCCATCACCACATAGAGCATCTCCCTGCTGTTGGCGAAGCCGAAGGGTATCGGCCCTATGAAGCCGCCGACGCCCACGTGCACGTTGGATTCCTTTGAGGACGCCATGGCGCCAATCATTATCAGTATCAGCCCGAGGAAGACGGCTGCTATGCCCAGCGTTATGAGATATTCTGCCATGGTAATTATTCAGAATTGATTTTAATAACCTTTTCCCTTGACTTGAAACCCCTTATGATTTCCACGGAAGATTTTTTAACTGAGAGGTATTCTGCCAGCAGTTCCAACAGCTCCCTGTTCGCCTTCCCGCCTTCCGCGGCAGCCCTGACATAATCCCTTAACCCGTTTGCATCCTCAGAAACCAGGGCTTTTTTCGCGTTTGGAATCACGCGGACCTTGATTGTTTCCATGCCAGCTAGCCCTCCCACATCCGCTTCGCCAGCTTGCCGTCGTGCATGTAGAGCCTGACAAGCTTTTCCGCCCTCCTCTTTTCTTTCTGGTGCTTCTCAAGGAACCTGTTTAATTTTTCTATCAGCATCATTTTCAATTCTCCAGTAAGCAGTTTACCACTCCTGTAATCCTTCCTTATCTCTTCCATCCTCCCGTCATCCTCCTCAAAGAGCATGTGGAGCCACTGGAATGCCACGTCCACCTCTGGGTTCCCGCCCCTCTTCCTGTGTTCTTCTATGGTTGCGCCGCCTCCAGAGAAGGCGTACTTCATTATCTTCTCCTTCACTGTCCTGGGATCATCATCAAGATAGATTGCAGTTTCCTGCACGCTTGAGGACATCTTGCCCTCGGGGCCGGTGAGCGGGGGAAGGAATTTTGAGTGTATTGCCGCGGCCTTGTAATGCCCGAGGGATTCGGCAATGTCCCTCTGTATCCTCCAGTAGGGATCCTGGTCTATCGCTGCGGGTATCAGGCAGCGCTTCTTTTCAAATAGTGTTGGGACAATTTGCAGTGCAGGATAAAACCCTATCCCTATGTTTGTCTCATTGGTGAAGCCGAAGACGGCCCTGGCTGTGGAGTAGGTTATCTTCTTCGCCACTTTGACGGCGGGCGTGTACATGTGCCTGATGTATTCCCTGTCGCGGAAGATGAAGGTCCTGTGGGGGTCAAAGCCTAAGGATGATATGTGGAGTATGTCAGTTTCCACCATTTTATCGATCTCTTCCAATGAAAGCCCCCTCTTTGCCAGGAATTTCTCCTCGTCAGGTATCTGTACGTATACGTTTGCATGGAACACGTCCTGGAACCATTTGGTTATTATGAAGGGCAAAAGATGGCCGATGTGCATCGCCCCTGAAGGCGCGCGGCCGGTGTAAAGGAAGAAGCCTTTCCCCTTCTCATAATCATCAAGGGCCAGGTCGAGATCCCTGTGGGAGAAGAAGTATCCCCCCCTCAGCATTACATGAAGCCTTCCGTGTTTTTCCAGCACCCGTAATATGTCCTGAGTTATTGGCTTGGTTCCAAAGTCCTTTATAAGCTTATTATAATCTATCCTGCCCTCCACTTCCCATGGGGTGACCTTGAACTTGTCCATGAATGTAATTATATTGGATTCCCTAAATAAGAAACTGCAAGTTATTCAGGTTCATTTATGGTGGAAAGTTTTTTAAGCGCAACCAGCCTCAATAATACCCATGGCGAAGAAGTTTTCCCTCGGGAAGGTCTTTGAGATACGGAAGGGCGAATCCGTGCTGGTTGCCGGGATGAACGTTACGCTGGACAACATATCAATGCCCCGCATCCCGGGAAGGAAGCCTTCCCAGCAGGACATGAATGCATCCGTGAGCCTGGGGAAGACAGGGTCCAGCCAGATAGCCATCCTCAACTTGTCAGAGCCCGAGGAAAAGGTCAAGGGCTTCCTTGTCAGGCTGTCCGGGATTTCAGAAGACCGTGCATTGCTTCAGGTAACCCAACCGCCCCTGTCGGGATTCATCAGATAGCCCTTGTTTTATTAATCTTACTCTATAATCTATATCTGGTTTCTATGCCAATGGAGCGCCAGACAGCGAAGAAGGTCGGGATAAGGGACATAACGGAAGGCGAGTGGATAAAACGGGAAGGGCTGGAGCCCAGCTTCATCATAACCCAGCACGGCGAAGAGGTGGCCAGGGCCAGGATAATGGGGACTGTCGTGACAAGGTTTGTCGCGGATGACGGGAATTTCGCTTCCATAACCGTGGACGATTCAACTGACACCATAAGGGTGAAGACATTCCAGACGGCAAAGCCCGTGGAGAAGACAGCGGTCGGTGATCTGGTTGACATCGTCGGGAAGGTAAGGGTCTACAACAATGAGGTTTACATGATACCAGAAGTGGTGAGGAAGGTCGCCGACGCGAATGAGGAGCTGCTGAGGAGGCTGGACATAAACAGGAAGCTGTCAAAAATGAAGGCTTCCGGAAAATCAAGAACCTCTGCCGCGGACAAGATGAAGCAGCGGGAGCAGCTGAGGAAGGACGTGATAAAGCTCCTGGAGAAGAACAGGGAAGGCATGACCTTTGAGGAACTTATTGCGTCAGTGAACTTGCCCGAGGAGGCCGTGGAGCCTGTTCTAAACGACCTTCTTGCGGAGGGGATATGCTATGAGCCTACTCCGGGGAGGATAAGGAAGATATGAAAAAGAAAACATGCGAATGGCTTAGCCCGGATCCGCTGATACAGGACTACCACGACAACGAGTGGGGCGTGCCGTTGCATGACGACAGGAAACTGTTTGAATTCCTCCTTCTGGAGAGCTTCCAGGCGGGGCTAAGCTGGGATATGATACTCAGGAAGAGGGAGAACTTCAGGAAGGCATTTGACGGATTTGACCCGAAAAGGGTTGCAAGGTATGACGGGAAGAAGGTCAAGGAATTGCTTTCAGATGCGGGAATAATCAGGAACAGGCTGAAGATCCTGGCGGCAATAAACAATGCAAAATCCTTCCTGCAGGTCCAGAAGGAGTTCGGGAGCTTTGACAAATACATATGGCAATTTACCGGCGGGAAACCCATAAGGAATAAATGGAAATCGCTGAAGGAGCTGCCTGCAAAGACTAAAGAGTCAGACAAGATGAGCGAAGACCTGAAGAAGCGCGGGTTCAAGTTCGTGGGTTCAACAGTCTGCTACGCTCACATGCAGGCCACGGGGATGGTCAATGACCATGTGGTATCCTGCTTCAGGCACAAAGAAATCAAAGGCCTGTAGGGTTGCACAGCTTTTCTTTCAGCGCACGCAATCCTGCCTGCGGGCCATCAATGCCGCAGATTTCTTTATATTCCTCGGCAGGAGGGATACTGCCCGCAGCCTCAAGGATTTTTTCCCTGCTAACCCTTTCCAGCTTCCCAAGGCCCCTGATGCCTGACCTGATTTTTGCAGGGTCGGAAGATTTTATATACATGAGAGACAGCCCGAATGCCGCTTCTTCCCCCTTCTTTGCAAGCATGCCATACTCAGGCGTCTCGGG
The DNA here is from genome assembly GCA_016198605.1 of Candidatus Aenigmatarchaeota archaeon. Taxonomy (GTDB): domain Archaea; phylum Aenigmatarchaeota; class Aenigmatarchaeia; order QMZP01; family QMZP01; genus JACQIG01. The sequence goes on from JACQIG010000062.1 coordinate 18,740, forward strand.
GGAGCCTGGCTCGAGGAACCTGCCAGCATTCCAGGCAATGGATTCCAGCACATCGCTGCCGCTTACGCCCAGGTCAATGCCCTGCTCAGCGGCCTTCCTCAAGCCAATATAGGCCGCAAGCATTTCATGGTTGTTGTACTTTCCTGACCTGTCTTTTATTATGGCCTTCGCCATTGGCCCGCTGCCTGTCGGCCTGGGAGCGGGTTTCCTAGTGACCTTGAGTTCCGGGTTTGCTGTTGCTATCTTAACCTTGCCGGGCTCCTCAAAAAGGCCTTCTGGCCAGGAAAGCACATAGTGGTTCACCGCGCCTTCAAGCGCACGCGCAAAGGGCTCCTTATAGCCCTCCTCAGGCTCCTTGTGCAGGACCTTGCCGCCTGACCTGGTTACAACGTTCCTGTAGAATTCCTGTATGCTTTTTTCCGCCCTTGGGGAATGAGGGCCTGGAGCAGCGATCACATACACAGGATATCTCGTGACGCCATTTGAAAAAAGATAGCGTTCAATCTCGCCGTATGTGAACTCTTCCAGCCTGACCCCCGCCTCGTCCAGCGCGGCCGCCGTAAGGTTGTATACGGAGGCGTCTTCCACGGTATCAAGGCCATCTGTCCACAATACCACTGCCCCAACCTTGTCCGCGCAGAACGGCTCAAGCGCCAGCTCATCCTGCAGCGCCTTTGTATTCCCGTACAGGGCGGTTTTCCTCCACAATGCAGTGGCATTCTTTTTCTTGGCCGCCTGGTACTCCTCAATGAAGCGCTTTTCAAGTTCCTGTATGGCATTGTCAGCTTCCGACGCCTTCCCCTTCCACTGTACCTTGCCGATTGCAAACAAGGAGATTATGAACCTGTTCTCAGGATTTGAGGCGCCTCCTTTATACAGGCCTTTCATAACAGCGGCCGCGTCCTCCAGCAGCTTCCGGTACTCAGGCGCAAGCTGGATTGTGCCGTCGGGTTTCTCCACCATGGCAGGTATGCCACCTCTTCTGCCGCCGCCATATAGCGCCACTATGCTCCCGCTGATGTCAAGCCCCACGACGATGCAGGCGGGGCTGTTTGAGTCGGATTCTGTGAAGGCGTCAACATAGGCCGGCTTTGCCTTCCTGTCTCCCTGGGAGAGAACAAAATCCTCGGGCTTCAGGCCGCTGGCATATTTCCCGTCGGGGCCTGTAACCCACACTGTAGCCTGCCTTTGGCTTACATCCACTTTCTCAAGACCTATCCTCTTTGAATCGCAATAATTTGCCTTCTGGGTTGTCAAGCATGCCTCCAGAAGGTGGTCGCCTTCCCCAAACAGGACCTCTCCCTTAGAGGGATCCTGCATCTGGACAGCCCTGCCGTTAAGCGTCCATGATATTTTCCTTATGTCCCCTCTGTCTATATTGGTGTCAAGGGAAACGGCTGCCGGTTCATTAACGCCCACCCTCCTTATGTAATTCTCCGGAACTACCACCCTGACGTATGGCCTCTGGCCGTCAGTTGTCTTTGGCATGTAGCCCCTGGCGTCCAGAGGGGAAAAGGCAGCATAAAGGCCCAACACTGCAGCTCCCAAGCCCCTTGAAATCCTGCCCATGTGTAATGGTTGGATAAAAGAAATATAAAGGTTACTACGCTGTGGTATAAACAATTATAAAATTAAAAAATATAAAAAACGCTTTCCAGCCTTCAGCACCCGGTTGTATCATCGTTTGTCCCGTCACAACCGGCCCAGCCCTCGCCATCTGCTGGTTCTACGGTCGTGAACTGTACCTGCGCGTAGCCTGTGCACCATGCACCGCTGTCGCATATGATTCCGCCGCTTGCAGGGCTTGCGAATGCTTGTCCAGCTGACACAGCAAGAACCAATGCGAGCGCTGCTATTGCGAATGCCTGCTTTGCATCCATAGAAAATACCTCCTTTATCTGGTATTGGAGGGGAAGCTTTAAATCCATAACAGCCCCTTATACATAGGGTGGCTGGCTTGAAAGAGATACTTCCAGGCATTTTCACGTGGGAGCATTACGTGGTCTCTAAGGGCATTTTGATAAACGGCTTCTACCTCAAGAAGGAGCAGGTGTTCCTTGACCCGCCCAAGATGGACCCTTATGAGCTGCTTGAGATAGGCAGGCTAGGCGCTCCCAAGGACATCATAATAACAAACAGGGACCACGCGAGGGATGCGGAGCATTACAGAAGCTACTTCAAGACCAGGCCGAGGATATGGATAAATGAGGCTGAGAAAGAGGCTGCTGCAATACAGATAGACAAGACTTTTAGGCACAAAGAAAAACTCCCCGGAAACATCTTCGCCATGCAAGTGGAGAACAACAAGGCCACGGGGGAGACAGCCCTCTGGCTGGAGAAGCACAAGGCGCTGGTTTTCGGGGACGCCCTCATAGGCGCGCCGCCGGGAGAGCTTAACTTGCTTCCCCGCCTGCAGCCCAGCAAGGAAGCCAGGGAAGGCGTAAGGCCGCTGCTTGGGCTGGACTTCAGCCACGTGCTGGTTGCGCATGGGGCGCACATTATTGGCGACGGAAGGAAGGTCATTGAGGGGTTCCTCTCAAGGTAATAGC
>JACQIG010000064.1 GCA_016198605.1 Candidatus Aenigmatarchaeota archaeon
ACCTCACGCCAATGATGCAGAGCATGCGGACGCTTTCCGACACGCTGAAGGCCATGAAGGCGGCGAAGGGCAGCAGGGTGTAATGCCGGCAGCTTCCAGCAATAGGTTTTTATAGCTATCCCATTATAATAAAGCATGCTTAATGGGGCGGTTTCTTTCAACGCAAACAAAAACTCCACAGACAAGGCAAGGTTCATAGCGATAACAGGCGGCGTCATTTCTGGCCTCGGAAAAGGCGTGGTCACGGCTTCCATCGGGCTGCTCCTGCAGGCGCAGGGGTATAACGTGACGCCGATAAAGATTGACCCTTACATAAACATAGACGCGGGGACCATGAGGCCCACGGAGCACGGCGAGGTCTTCGTCCTTGACGATGGCGGGGAGACTGACCAGGACCTGGGGACATACGAGCGGTTCCATGGGAAGAACATGGCACGGGAGAACAGCATTACCACGGGCCAGGTCTACAGGACGGTGATAGAGAAGGAGCGGAACCTCGAGTTTGACGGGAAGTGCGTGGAGGTCATACCCCACATACCGCAGGAGGTAGAGAGGAGGATAAAGGAGCTGGGGAGGAAGACCAATGCCGATTTCGTCCTCATGGAGGTTGGGGGGACCGTAGGGGACTACCAGAACGTGCTTTTCCTTGAGGCAATAAGGCAGATGCACCTTAAGGGCGACCCGGTAGCAGTGGTGCATGTGGTTTACCTGCCGATACCGAAGAGCATAGGCGAGATGAAATCAAAGCCTGCGCAACATTCAGTCAGGATGCTAAACGAGGCAGGCATACAGCCTGATTTCATTGTGGCAAGGTCGGAAAAGCCACTGGACAGGGTGAGGATGGAGAAGCTTTCCTTGTTCTGCAACGTGCACCCGGATGATGTCATATCAGACCCTGACATGGAGAGCGCCTATGAGCTGCCTGCACTGTTCGAGGAGCAGGGCCTTACAAGGAGGATATTGGAGAAGTTCGGCCTGCAGCACAAGCCCGGCTCAAAGGAGTTTGCCACATGGAAATCCTTTATTGACGGCATAAGGGACATCAAGAAGGAGGCAAGGGTTGGCATAGTCGGGAAATATTTTGACACCGGGGATTTCACCCTGGAGGACTCTTACATATCGGTCATGGAAGCCGTGAGGCACGCGGCCTGGCACAATGGCGCGAAGCCGGTGATGCAATGGATTGACTCAAAGGCTTTTGAAAAAGACAAGCAGAGGCTTTCCATCCTGAAGGACTATGACGGCATAATAGTGCCCGGGGGCTTCGGCGGGTCAGGCGTGGAAGGCAAGATACTCGCGATACAATATTGCAGGGAGAACAGGATACCCTACCTAGGCCTGTGCTATGGCATGCAGCTGGCTGTCGTGGAGTTCGCCAGGCACGTGTGCGGCATGAAGGCTGCGCACACCACTGAGCTGGCAAAGACCGACTGCCCTGTGATAGACATATTGCCGGAGCAGAGGAAGAATGTGGAGCAGAAGCACTATGGCGGGACAATGAGGCTGGGCCTCTGGCCTGCGAGGCTCCTGGAGGGCAGCCTTGTGAGGAGGCTCTATGGCAAACCCGAGGCCAGCGAGAGGCACAGGCACAGGTATGAGGTAAACCCGGAATACGTCGGGGCGCTGGAGAAGCACGGCATGATGTTCTCTGGTGTCTCCCCAGACAGGAGGCTTATGGAATACATTGAGCTCAAGGACCACCCCTTCTTCGTGGCCACGCAGGCCCACCCTGAGCTCACGTCAAAGGCCCTGCAGCCAAACCCGCTTTTCGTTGGCTTCATAAGGGCCTGCCTGGCGAATGGCAGGGCGGCGCATGCGCGGGCCGTCATGTCCAGGGCTTGGTGTTAATTATTTTTGTTACTATAGGGTAGGGAAAGCTTTATAAAGCTTTGTGGCAAGTTCTATTAGGTGAATATGGAAGACATAGCAGGACTGAGCGAAGAAGAGATTGCACAAAGAGAGGGTATTCTGGATAGCGTGGATTCCAGTGGCATGACACAGCAGGAGAAAGAATCCCTGCTGAAGTATATCAAAAGGATGGAGGCAGACGCAAGAACAGATCCACTCACAGGGGCCCTGAATAGGCGCGGAGGGCAGAATATCTTCGGAGCGCACAGGCTGAAGCAAGGGGCAGGAAGTTATGCCGCGGCTCTTATAGACATTGACCATTTCAAAAAAATAAATGACAAATATGGACACGGCGTTGCTGATAGAGTTCTAACAAAGATTCACGATGTCATAAGAAGGGGCGTTAGAAATACCGATACGGTCATCAGGTATGGAGGAGAGGAATTTGCCGTGCTGATGCCTGACACGGATCAGCAGGGAGCCCTGAATGTCATTGAAAAAGTCAGGGTTAGCGTCATTCACAATGCTCACAGCTACATTGACAAATTGACTGCCGCCATAATTTCCAGGGCAAACAGCAATAGAATGTCAGTAGAAGGATATCTTATGTCCAAGGATGTCAGCAAGGCAGATGCAAGACTATCGCGGTATGATGGCCTTAGGAATATAACAATATCCGGCGGGGTAGCATATGTTCCTAATCTTGCTGATGTTGACAGCCTGGAAAACCTGTTGCATTCCGCAGACAGCGCACTTTATGCATCCAAATTAGAAAGGAATAAGGTTCTGGGAGCCTAGTCCTTCTTGTACTCGCTCTTTAGCAGCTCCATTATCGCCCTGGCCCTCTTCTCGCCGAAGCCGTCCAGCCCCATGAGGCTTTTCTTGGTGGCGCGGAAGAACTTCTCGGGCGTCTTGTAGCGCTCAAGCAGCTGCCTTGCGCGCACGCTGCTTATGCCGGGGAGGCCTGCCATCAGGTATTCCTGCTTCTTGTGCAGAGGCACGGATTTCCTTGCAGACCTTATCTGCACCCCCCTCTTCTCCTTCACCTGCTCCCTGTAGGCTATCCAGTATATCTGCGCCGCAGTTTCCTTTGAGTTCCTTGTCCAGATTATTGGCAATTGGTAGTCTATTGTGAGCGAGGCCAGGCAGCCCCTTATTGCGTTGGCATGCATGTTCCTCTCTATGTAGAGCAGCTCGGGGTTGCCTTCCATGACAAGCAGCGGCCTCTCATAAGCCCCGAACAGGCCCTCGGCCTGCCTGAATATCCGCTGGTCCACCATGGAGTTCAGGAAATCGTCTATGGTCTTCCTCTCTATGCAGACCCTTTCGGAGCAGATGTAGTCGCCCACATCCAGCCTCTTTTCCACCAGCTCAACATCAAATCCCTTGAGAAGCTGTGTCACATTTGACTGGAGCTCCCTGGAGTCCGCGAAAATCACCGGCCTGGCAGGGGCCTGAACCTCAACCATACAATGAATTCTCCCGGGGAATATAAATAGCAGGCCACAATATTTAATACATGAGAAATCCCGCATGGATTGCTTTTATTGCCTCTCTGACGCTGCTGCTGGGCCATGCATACGGCCTTCCGATACCCGGCATAAGCATCATACCAAACCAGACAACAGTCAATGGCAGCTTCATCATGATAGCCGACGTGCCCAGCGGCGAGCCTGTGGCTGTTTCCTGGCTTGTGCCAGGCTTTGGAAGGTACGGCGGGCTGCCCAATGTCAACGGGAGATACATATGCTACTTCTCCAACACAGATCCCAAGAGCACCTGCGGCCCATCGCCTTTCACAGAGGGGCTTGCATATGACTTCAGGGTTGACGCGCTGGCTTCTTCCGGGGACAAATCAACAAGCACCATCAGCGTCTCCCCCGGCAGCATCTCAATAAGCGCCACACTAACCAACTCCAACGGGACAGTGAACATACTTGCCGCAACGCAGGGGCTGCTTGGCGCCTCGGTGTCATATGAGGTTTACTCCTCAGGCTTCGTGCAGGTAAAGCCGCCTGCGCCGCTTTCATTCAACAGCGTCACAGGATTTTATTCGGGCACTGCCAGCCTCCCCCCGGGGGAATATTTCTTCGCGTTCACAGCTTCCGGCGGCGGGGACTATGGCGGCTCCGTGGCGAGGCACACGGTCGCGGAGCAGCCAACCGGCGGGCCTGGCAGCCCCGCGCTGCAGGCTGAAGCCACGGATGTAGACCTGCTTGTCCAGAGCGGGGCTGTCCCTAGGATCCCGACAGGGAGGATAACAAATAATGGCAACGCTACGGTGGGCAACCTCACCCTTGCCGTCCCTGCCAACCTGCTGGGCATAATGGGCGTCACGCTTTCAAACAGCATCATACCTCCCCTCGGGTCTGCCTTCTATACCATAACGCTGCAGAACATACAGAGGGGCGCTGACATAAACGCAAAGGTCATCATAAAGTCGGGCGCTGACATAGTGGGCGAGATACCGGTCAGGATAAGGCTGAGCTTCACCGACGTCACGCCGCCGCCACCGGGCGAGAGCGTTTCCGTTTCTCCAGAGTCATGGACAGGGGATTTCCTCATACCTGGCACAGGCGGCATAGCAAAGGCTTTCACCGTGAGCAACGGCGGGAGCAGCCCAATAACAAGCATGAATGTTTCAGGCATCCCCGGGGTAACCATAGCCGCGCCTCCCAGCATACCTGCGGGCGGGATTGGGAGCGTGACGGCCACGGTGAACACGAGGATAGCAGGGCCTGTCGCGGGGATATTGACGTTCTCCTCGCCCGAGGGCTCTGATGAGGTGCTCGTGGCGATAAACCTGTACAATGACGTGACGGATGACATAGAGGCCGTAGAGAACGGGCTTGACGCCTTCACTTCCGGCTTATCGGAATCCAGGCAGGAGCAGCTTGCTTCTGTGCTGCTGGACATTGAGTCTTCCATAAGCTCCGCGAAGGCTGACCAGGCTGCTGGCAGGTACGCATCGGCCGCGGCAAAATACGGGGCGGCGCAGGCCGGCCTTAACGTCCTGCAGGGGCTTGAGACAGCCAAGCCGCCTGGAGTGGACTTTGACACGTCACTGCTAATACCACTGGTTGGCGGGATAGCGGCAATAATAATTATCGTCTTCGTGGTAAAGAAGCTGCGCGGGAGGAAGAAGGGCGGCGGGATGGAAGACGAGTTCGGCGAGGAGCCACCCGAGGAAGAGGAGGAAGAGGAGGAGCTTTGAGTTTTGAACATTATTCTAAGCTGTTGTTGTGAAGGTGGCATCCGGAGATGATAAGACGGCTGGCACACTAGAGCTGCTACTAGAAATTGTGCAGCCTAGCGAATAGGTGTATGTGGTGCTTGGGTTTAAGCCGCTTATTGTTACACTATGGTCCCTTCCGCTAGTGTCGTATGCAGGGCTTGTAGATGACTTTGCCTGCGCGCCATAGTTTACGCCACCGCCAAAGCAGTCCACGTTAGTCGTGTACATTATTCTTGCCGTCGTGGGCGCGACGTCAATTTTTGTGACGGAGATTCCGGAAGCTGAAGCAGTGCCAGGAACGCCTACTGTTATCGTGCCTTTTTGTTCGGCGCCTGCACATTTAATGGAGTAATCATAAATGCCCGGGGCCACGCCTGGCTTTACAATAACGTGGTTTGTTGTTTCTGCGTCTTCGTTTATTACAAATCCACCGGCCCCTGCAATTGCAAAGCTGCCTTCAGCCCTGCATGGCTGGTTTGTTGAAAAGAAAACCTGCAGTGACCCGTCAGGCGCCTGGTTGTAGCCAAAATTGGAAATTGCTGAGCTTCCACTGGTTGTTGTTCCGCCAGATATAGTTTCAACAGGTTTCCCAGCTACTGTAACCCCACTTTGTCCCATGCCTGGGCAAGTGCCATCGTCTTCAGGGTCGTCAACAAACGTGATGGAAATGGAATCTATTATGTTAATGTCCTCCCCGAACTCGTCCAGGCACCATAGATCAAAGGTGCGCGTCCCGTAGCCTAAGGGGGTCGCATAATCCTTTACATTGGTGGATTGTATCACCGGTGATCCAGCGTCCCTGACCTGGTATCTGCTGCAATATCCCCTGCCGGTTGCTGATGATAAAACGCTTAGAGGCATCGGCTGCTGCTGGTTGTTAATTTTCCTATATTCGCAGCATGAATCACCATCCCCAACTGGGTAGCCACCGCAGGTCACTGTTAGCTGGGGTGTTGTCGCAGAACCAGAGTAATACCTGGATGTTGGTATTATCCTCCCCGTCCTCGGGTCAATCATGTACCCCGCCCCGCCGTAAGAGAGCAGGTTGGCCTGGTTGTAGGCGTTCAGCACGCTGTCAGTGGACCTTGTTATGTCCGCGCTGATGCCGCTTATCTCCCTGGATATCCTCTCCGAGCTGGAAGTGATGCGGTCAATCTGGTTCACGCACCCCTGCATGTTTGCGAAGCAGGCCTGCTCCTGGCCGCGGCAGGACCCAATGTCAAGGCTGTGCTGCGCAATCGCAAGACATGTGTGCACGCTGGCCTGCTGTATCTGCAGCTGCTCAAGCTGTATCATCACCAGCGGATATTTCTCCAGGGCCGTGCAGATTGAGTTTATGCCTTCGGTCAGCGACTTGCCTATCAGAGTGCCTGTCTGCGCGCTGCCAAGGATGGCCTGGCGCCTTTGCTGCTGTTGCTCGAAGGGGGGAAGATTTTTAAAGTTTGCGTCTGGGATTGTTTCTGATTTGGCACCAGGATGGGATTTTAGATATTCATTAAGGTCTTGTTTGGTTTCATATGGTTTTGTCGGAGGCTGTTCACCTACAATTCCTGAGTCTGTTATTTTCCAATCATTCACCCTGTCATCAAAATTCCTTGCCCCAACTATTGAGCCCCACACTGGACCGGCGGCGGTGGCGAGAGCCCCTGTGAGCCTGAGGGCTATGCACATGTTCACTATGTCCTCCAGCCGCTCAACCTGGTTCTGCACGTCCTCCAGGGAGCTCTCAAGCTGGTCGCTGAGGCTCTGGGAGATGTCAAAGAGGCTCTGGGTGCCCTGGCGGATTGTTATGTTGGGCAGCTGCGCTGTGAGCTTCCTTGACTCGCGCGTGCGGTTGCCTGTCTGGAAGCTTATCGCGAAGGAGATGGAATTCGGGCCGTATTCGTATACGTCGCCCTTGGAGCATGTCGGGACTGCGGGGACTGTTATCGTGCAGTTGTATGTTGCGTTGCCGAGCAGGGTCTCCTTCTTACAGTGGACTGAATCGGCGTTCTCGCCGTTTATGATGCCGAAGGAATTCTCCAGCGTCATCCTTGACGGCTGGCCATCTATGTGGGCGGCAACGCTCAGCCTGCTGTTGACCTCGCAGGAGCTGAACTTGACGGGGGACGTGGGCGAATCCACGACAAGCCTTATGCCATCCTTTGCCAGGCATTCTGGAGATTCTCCGGAAAGCGGGTCATAGTCGCAATAGTAGTTGGGCCCGAACCGGGCATCCGCCAAGCAGGAAAAGTCAAGGCAGCAGTTGGCCGCGGACTCATTGAGGCTGGATTCCTGCCTGCCGTCGCCGCAATGGTATGTCGGCGTTATCCTTATGTCAGGAAAGCTTGTTGGGAGCGTCTTTGTCCTGTCAGGCAGGCTGCCGTCGGGGAAAGTGATCGTCAGCTCAAGCGAATTGGGACCGACTGAGCAGAACGGCAGCGTGCAGTTCTCCTGAGCTGGTATTGTAAGCAGGCACCTCACCCTTCCGAGCAGCCTCTCCCTCACTGTGCAGCCCAGGTCGTAGCCTGAGGCCTGCCCGGCTATCTTGTGGTTCGCAAGGATGATCTGGAAGTCTTTCGGCGGGTTGGATATGACGGCCGTTATGTTGAGCGTGTGGGGCTGCTCCGCATCCCTTATGGGGAGCGTCGGGAATATTGATTCAATGGAGAGCGTTATGTTGCCCTCTGGCTTGCAACCAAGACTGCCACGGTCGCAGTAAAGGTCAAGCGAGCTGCAGAGGGCGTCTATGCAGCAGTTGGCCTGCGTCTCCCCCTGGTCAATGACGCCGTTGCCGCACGTCTGCGCAGGCATTGTCACGTCGGCTATCCCCAGTGAGACGTCCTTGGTAATGGTATTGCCAGGCCCGTTTGTATAGGAGAAATGGAACACGAGCCTGTTGCCCTTGAAGGAATACGTGTTGGCCGGGTTGTAGGGGGATATGGAGAACGGTATGGAGCAGTTGTAGATGAAGCCTGTGGCCAGCCCGCCCGCGCAGTTTATGGTGCCCGTAGTGCTGTTCCTTATGGATGTACCGTCGATGTTCAGGCTCCCAAGGGAGTAATCAACGCTGGTCAGCACGAGGTCTGAAGGCGGGTTGTTTGCCTTCGCGGAGAATGTTATGGAATCGGTGGCCCTGTTGTAGTTGTCAATCCTGGACCTTATCTCAAGCATGCTGACTGAAATCGCGTCCGATTTGCACGTCAGCGCCCCTGAGTCGCAGAAGAGCCCTGAGGAGCAGCCGCAATTGTAGTTAACGTTTATCCTTGATATCGGCGAGACGAGGTTCTTGAAGACCGTGTTGGGCCCGTCCCTGTAGGCTACCTGGAACGCAAGCGTGCTGCCCTCCAGGCTGTACGTCCCGCCGCCGCACTGCACCGCAGGGGAGACAGGGACCAGGCAGGAATATTCGCCATAGCCAGAGGCCTGCGCGCAGGTGAGCGGGACAACAGAGCCGGACACATTGGCCACTCCCGTGAGGCTTGACGGCAGGCCGGATGGCGGGTTGCTGATCTTCGCCGTCATGTTGATTGAGAACTGCCCGGTGCAGGAATTGAGTGGGACTGAGGAGGGCGCGATGGCTGTTAGCGTTATCGCATTGGAATCCCTGCAGGCCCCAGAAGGCGAGGACGGGTTGGACAGGTCGCAGTAGAAGCTTCCCTGCGCGCAGCCGCAGTCAAAGCATGAGGTCTGGGAATTCTCGCCTATGTCACAGAAGCCGTCCCCCGTGACTGGCGAGGGGTTTATCACAAAAACCAGCGGGTTGGCAATGCCAAGGTTGGTCTGCGGGAAGATGAACTGCACGTCCTTTGATATGCTCTTTATCTCAGGGGAGCTTGATACAGCAGTCTGGAATGCAGGTGGCGACTGCTCAATCTCCTGTGAGGAAGCGCCAATGGAATAAAGGCTCGTGGCTGACGTGAACACAGCTCCGGAGACATACTGGGAATTGAAGGGTATTATGGTGTTGCCGTTTGACTCTATGAAGTTCCTTATCAGCAGGACGGAACTCGCGCCAGTGGCCGTGAGCTCCACGTTTGAAAGGGAGTTCTCCACGGCAACGGGCATTTGCGAAAGCGAGTCCCTCCTTACCTGTATGAAGGATCCTGCCCACAAGGCATTCTCCTCTGAGTCAACAAGCTTTGCTATTATCATTATGTTGCCCGCCTGCGGCACTGCCGAAGAGGTCAGCCTCTCCGAGAGAGAGGTCCAGTTGCGCTCAACATCAAGGAATCCTGAGCCCTGGAAGGGAGCGAGCCTGGAGCAGTCTGCAGGGCCTGCCTTCCTGCATTCATACAGGAACACCTTGTCCAGCCTGTGGTTAACGCTGCCGGAATTGACTGTTATCCTTACAATCGGGTTGGCGCCTGTTATGTCCGCAGGGTCCCTGGATATCGCCACTTGCTTGCTTATAAGCGCTTCCGGGGACACTGTAAGCGTTTCCTGCGACTGGCCGCCGTATAATATGCCCACCGTGGCTGCGCTGGAGACCCCGGCCATTATCAAAACCGTGATGAGTGCAGCTGTTGCAGTATAGCTCTTCATATCACATCACCGTATTTCACCACGCACCCGTCAAAGCCGGCCTCTGCCGTGGACAGGGGACCCAGGCCGCAATCAGGGTTCCTGAAAAGTATGTCCATTTTTATCATGCTGGCAATCCTTTCCTCGTCCGCCTGCTGGCTGAAAGCGAAGAGGTACGGCAGGTACATGTTGACTTCCTTCCCCTCGAGGTCTTCCGTCACGGAGAAGCCGGTCACGAAACCGCCCAGAGCGGCTCCGGTGTCCCTGTCCAGCATGACAGCAGATACCGTATATTCCCCTGTCGGTATGCCGGAGATTGTGGCGTGCTGGTCGCCAATGAAGCGCTCAAATGGCTGGCTGCCTATGCTTGGCAGGAATGCCATGTGCACAATCCTGCCGCCGGTGGAGCCCAGGGCTGAGATGTCAATCGGGTTTATCCTGTATTGTTCCGCTAGGCTTTCATCCCTGACGTTGACCTCCTGTATGTCCAGCGTGAATGAGGGCTTCTTGGGCAGGACGACTGCCACGCCGCCCAGGAGGTCAGAAGAGGATACCACATCCCCAAAGGTGTCATAGCCTTCCCTGCCAGCCTGTAGCACTCCAAGGCCGCAGGGCACCTTGCCTGCAAACCTTCCCTGGGAATCCGTTTCCCCTACAGCGCACCCGAGGAAGCTTATGCCTGCTGACGCCAGCGGCCTGCCTAAGGTGTCCTGCACCCTTATGTCGGCGGCGCAAAGCGGGTTGCTGCAGAGCTCTGCCTGCGCGCCCGCCTGGTATAATGAGGTGTCAGACCACTGCCCGGGTTTGTTGTCCTTTATGAAGACCGAATTGGCGAACTGCAGGCTGCTGCCTGTCACAGGGTCCCGTGACCTGACTATTGCCGGGTAGTTGAGGGAATATTTGACGTAAACAGGGTCCGACTGGCAAATGCCTGCAAGCGGTATGGGCTCCGCCACGGCATCTATGGGGTCTGGCGTGAACGCGAAGTTGTTCCTGTTGAGGGCGAAGCCATCAGGCAGCCAGAATGACACGCTTATGCCATTGTAGTCCTTGCCCCCTATTGGCGCAAGGCTGTATTGCGGGGATGTGACAGACCTGTCTATGAAAGGCGTTTCAAAATCCCCGGCGAGCTGCTCCGCGTCATTAAACGTGTACCTTGTATATGAGGAAGCCGCCTCCTCATGTGTCACGTATTTCCCAGGCAGGTATGTCCTTGCCAGTGTCCTCCTTATGGCGTTCTCCATCTCCGGGCCTATGCTGTTGTAGTCCTTGTGGACAGCCTGGCCGCACTGCGTGAGCGCTATTACAGTGGGTATGCCCTGCACGGGGCCTGTCGGGCTTGCGTCAAGAGGGGAGAGCAGCATTGAAGATATGGTGAAGGTTTCCAGCGGCCTTTCCCTGTTGGCGTATTCCACGTATTTGGTTGAGAAATCCACGGCCTCGCCGAACATTGTCGGCACGGAAACCCTGTAAGGCTGCGGTACGGCATCGCCCTTGACCGTGGTGGGCATGCTTACCGTCACCTCGGCCTTGTCATTGAGCAGGTTCACGGAAACCTGGGGCTGGCCGAAGGAAACGGCAAACCTGTATGAGCTTTGCAGCGCGCCCTTGTTCTGCTCCAGGTATCTCGTTATCCCCGCGGCGAGGTTGGACCTTATGTCAGGCACTGCCACGTTGCCATTGAGCTCCCAGTAAGGCACGCGCTGGCCGTTGAACGCAACAGAGCCCTGGGGGTAATTCTGGTCAAGGTAGCCGCCCTGCTCGCCCAGGGTCCTTATGGTCTCAAGCGTGCCCTGCCTTATCATGTTCTCCGCAGAATCCATCACGGCCCTCTGGTCAGGGGAAACAGGATTGAAGTTGCCTGAAAAAGCGAATATTATCACCACCACGGCGACCACAACGACACCCAGAATCACGGCAAACTCTATCTGTCCTTTAATGCCCCGGTGCATACTAAATAATTATGGGGAATAACTTATATATGCTGGGATATGCTGGGAGAATTGAACTGAACCGGTTTTAACCAAAACTGTGCCGTTTAGAGCTGCAATTTTTTAACGTTCCTGCCTCCGGTGATTCTTCTACACTCCATTTCGTCCGGACCTTGATAGTGGATTTTAGGATAAACCGACCTTATTGTTCTGCTGCTACCGTCCATCATGCTACCTGCATACCATGATTCAAAGTCTTCTCTGGATCGAAACATGCTCGTTGTTACTGCCCCGTGTATGCTCTCCATGGAAACATAGTAGCTGGCCATGTTATCATCATTCACTATAATCACAACACTTAAATAGCAATGTCTACCTCCTGGATATCACCAGCCTGACATTGAGTATGTAAGGGTATCCCCCGGAGGCCTTCTGTATCTTCTCCTCCGCAACGAACCTCGGCTTCCTAGGGCATCCAGGCTCGGTTATATCGCAGTCAAGCCTGGTGTCGCCCATCTTTATCTGCGTCCCTGTCCTGAAGCCCTCCGGCTCCACGATGAAGAGGAAGAGGAAGTTCTTCCTTATCAGGTCAAACTGCCTGACGTGGCTGTTTATGGTGCTGTTGGCAAGGTCCAGGCACTGCGGCCCTGAGCCGCCGCACTGGTAGGAGGGGGTGAAGTAGGCGCATGATATCAGGTCTGATACAAGCTTGCAGTTGGCATCTGTATAGCCTGTGTCAGCCCTCAGGACGGAAAGGAGCATGTTGTGCGCGTAAAGGTTTATGTATTCGTCCTGGCTGAAGGTGTTGGTGAGCGAAAGGATGAACAGCGCAAGGCCTGCGAAGATTATTATCACCAGCACTATCAGCACCATTGTCGTCTGCCCCTTGGAGGATTCCATGCCTGCCATAGCCAACTACACCCTATTTTGTATAAATCACCACCTTCATGATGCCTATGCCGGCCAACCCGTCTGAAGCACCGTAGACGTTGACCGGCAGGACTATTGACTGGTTCCGGATGTTCTGGCCGCAGTATGACCAGCGGCCGCAATCAGGATAGTTTTCCGCGGTGCAGGCCCCTGCCGTATTGCTGTCAAGCCTTGTCACCTCAACAGCCCAGCCAGAACCCAGGACTGCCTCCAGCTCCCTGCAGCCATTGGACTCTGACAGGGCCGTAAGCTTCGCGTCATCAAACACGGAGTTCTCCCTTGCCATCAGCGGGGAGGCGAGGAAATATTTCGCAATGAACAGCTGCCTGGTGAAGACGGCCTTCTGCTGCTCGCCCCCGAACTGCAGCACCTGGAAGAACGTCAGGAGGAATATTATGGCGCCTATAACAACTATGACGAAGAATGTCATCAGCACGTATTCCATTATGTTGGCCTGGCCGTTCATAGCCCACACCCCAGCGCTTCCAGCCTCTCCTGTTCCGCCATCAGCAACAGGTTGGCATCCGTATAGCCCGTGTGCCTTGAAAGGTAATAATCCTTGCCTGAAACTATTGCCCTGAGTTCACGCAAGGATGACACAAGCCGCGAATAGTCGCAATCAGCGTCCCTCCCTTCAAGCAGCCGCGCCTTCCCTTCAAGCACCACTGATGCGAGCCTGAGCTCGCTGCCCACGACCCTGTTCTTGTAAGTGTAGAGCGTCTCCGCGATGTAATTGCCGAACAAGTCCTTCCTGTCGCCGCCCAATACCAGTGCCGCCAAGTCCAGGCTGTCCTTGTATATGTATTCCTTCTGCGAGCCGGAAATGAATGCCGTCCCGTCTGAGGGCCTTATGCAGATACCCGCCTGCATTGAGGAACTGCAGGAGCTGGATATTGTTACCAGTATTGAACCCTTCTGCAGGCTGGCGGAGCAGGGCAGTGCGGGCCTTATGTTCCTTATAACAGGGGAGCGGCTCCCGGCAAAATCAAACTGCCCGTAAGGGCCTTCCAGCTCAGCGCCGTCACAGAGTGTGAAGGATATTTCAGGCTCCTGGGATTCTGGGAACAGGCTTGCAATGCCCACCGCCGCATCCATCCCCTCAGGGTCTTGCACGTTGAAAATAATGTCCATTTCCGGCGTGGCCATGGCGAAGCCGAATTTCCACCACCCAAGGTCCAGCTCCTTCCTTTCTATGTACAGTTCCTTCCCTGGAGAGAAAAACAGCGGGACCCTGACTGGCAGCTGCCCGGAGCCGAACTCTATCTGCGGCTGCGTGCCGGATGCGTCAAGGCTGTATTCAAAGTCCTGCCTCCCAAACCCGTCAAATATGAAGGGCACGCCGGAGAGGTAGACGTTCTCCGAGGCTGTCAGGAAATCCCTTGTTATGGATATCCGCTGCGCCGACAGCTGCGTACCGGCATAGCCGCCGGCATAGGTTATTAGGAAATAGAGTATGAAGACGGAGGCGACCAGCCCGAATATCATCTTGAATATCTCGTATACTGTTGGCATGCCAGATCCATTTTATATTTTGTGGGCCATGTAGAAATAGGGGCTTTCAGGATCCCACTACGTCCACGTAAAGCCCCCTGTTTATAAGGAGCAACCCTGAACCGCCAGGGGCGCAGAAGTTCCTGCCGGGCTTGAGGTAGTCCACCGCGTAGCCTTCCCCGGGGTCCTTGGCCTCTGAATATACCCAGAGGCTGTAGCCTTTCCTCCTTATCTCGTCAACAACGAAATCATCAGGGTCCCACCTGCTGGCCCTGTCAGCGTAATCCAGGTCGGCCTCCGGGGACTCGCTGTCAACGAAACAGAACCTTGCGCCGCTGGGGAACCTCAATGTGAGCGGCTTGACAGTCCCTTCGGAAAGCGTGTAAGTCAGGTCAACCACGCCCCTGAGCTCCTTTATCGCGCCGTTTATCTGCGCAAGCCTGCCTATGCCAAGGAGGTCCCTTATCTGGTCCACGCCCAGGGTGAGCACGAGCACGATGACTATGGCGGTGAATATGATGGCGAACACCATCCCTACGTCCATGCGTAATTATTGCATGCGGAGAAATAAACGCGTTGTCACGCTATTGCTATGCTGAACTGGACCGTATCGTAGACGAACACGCCGGGATCATTAAGCCTCGTGCATTTCTCAGTCTCGCAGACAAGCAGCCTGAAGGTGTATGTCCCCGGCACAGATCCTTGCGTGTTTACCGCCAGCACAGATGTTTTTACTGATTCGGGCGGGACAATAACAGGGCTCTGCACGCTTATCCATCCCTCAGCTGGGGAGCCTTCAGGGTGGCTTTCAGCGTATGCGCTGACATAATAAGCCTTTTCTGCAGGTCCCTTGTTGGCAATGGACAGGCTGAAGGTTCCGGATTCCCCAGGCCCCCACCGGGTTGCCTTTGGCGCTACAAGCGCTATCTTCCTGTCGGTGGCAAGCAGGTTCTGCTCTGCGCTCCTCCTGGCCGAATCGTCGGCCACGTGCGTTATCCCCGCGTTCTGGACTGCCCCTGGAAGGTAGGCTATCGCCAGGCTCACTACGATTACCAGTATTACAATCATGGCCAGCAGAAGACCTAGGTTGGTGCCTCCCCCGACATGCCTGTTCTGTGCCATTGGTATATTGTTGAAGAAGGTGGAATAAATTGGTTTTCAGGATTTTATCTCAATCGTGAAGACGTCATCGCCGTATATGTTTTCCTGGGAAGTGTCCTGGAGCGTGGTGCATTGGGGAACGGCGCAGACGAGCACCCTGAACCTGTAGAGCCCCGGCCTGGCGTTTGACAGCGGCTTTATGACAACGTCGCTTGTCTCCGCCTCGCCTGCGGGCACAAGCTCTGAAAGCCCCTGGCTTGCGGCGGTGTAGGAAAGCCAGCCATTGACCACGGGCCTCAGCGAATTCACGTCAGCCCCCTGGAGTTCCCCGCCAACCCCTTCAAGGTATATGCTTATGTAGAACCTCCTGTCATTGGCAGGGTCGTCATTCCGGAGGCCTATCGCAAAGCTTCCGGTCTCGCCCCTCTTCCATTCTGTGACAGCAGGGGCGGCTATCCCCACTTTCCCGCCCTCGGAAAGGTCCTTGAGCAGGTTGTCCCTTGCTATCTGCGTCACCTTGTGTGTCAGGTCCGATATGCCAGGGAATATGCCCTGAAGGAATGTTATTGCGAGCGTAAGGAGCACGACTGCGACGACAACGATGACGACAAAACTAAGGCTCAACTCAAAGCCGCCCTTCATGCGGTGTGGCATAGTAACTATTTGTCCGCCGGCCATTTATATAGGTTCAGAACCGGCGGTCAAAAACAAAGCGCGTCCTTGTGTCTATCTTCGGGCTTGACGCCATTATGTCAACCTCGAGTGTTGAAGGGAAAGGGCCTGACGTGCTGCATGTGAAGTTGTGGCTGGCCTCAATGAAGAAGCCGCCCATTGGCTGCCTGTCGCGGATGAATTCCGAGAGCTCCCCAAGGTTCCTCTCCGCTTCCGTACAGTCCCCGGAGGTGGCCAGGGTTGCGTTGAAGGCGTCCCTGATGTTGTTGGTCAGGGCGACATCATCGTTCTCCAGCGGCTCCAGCGGCCTTATGGCGCCATACTGCAGGAGCAGCTGCTGGACGACGAACACCAGGCCGACAAGGAACACCATGGATACTATGAAGAACTGGCCCTTCATATTTGATTATTGTCTTCGGGGTTAAAGAGCCTTGGGTTAATACTCATTCACATTCAAAAGATCTCTCGCCTAATGTCGCCAAGCGTATAACTGCCGCCAATGTCGCCCCAGACATTAAGCATGTGTACGCTGTAGAAAAAAGGTTTGGTCCCTGCATCCCGGAAATAACGGAACTCAGGCGTTTTGCATATCCGGGCTTCAGCCACGCCTTCGGCTGTTTCAACTTCAAACGTGAATGGCAGCGGGAGGCTACCAATCCTTGTGTCATCGGCATATTGGGACATGCACCACATCCTGCTAAGGCACCAGCTTGTCAGGCGTCCTCGGGAAGAGTATCGTCTCCCTCACGTGTTCTATGCCCACTATCTGCTGCACCAGCCTGTCTGCGCCCAGGCCGAATCCCCCGTGGCTCGGCATGCCCCAGAGGAAGGCGTTGAGGAAGAACTCAAACTTGTGCGGGTCCAGGCCCTTGGACTTCATCACAGACACTAGCTTGTCATGCCTGTGCTCGCGCTGGCCTCCTGAAGCTATCTCAAGGCCCTGGTTGTCCAGGTCTATGCCGCGTGAATGGTCGCCGTCCATCATTATGTAGAAGGGCTTTATCTTGGCGGGGTATTTGGTGATGAAATACCAATCATGGCCTTTCTTGGCCATCAGCTCCCCCAGCTTCTTCTCGTGGGGATCGTCAAGGTCATCGCCCCACTCTATTTTGACATCCTCCTTCCCGAGAAGCTTGATGACATCATCATATGCCAGCCTCTTGAAGGGAGCCTCAGGGACATCAATCTTCCTCCCTATTATTTCAAGCTCCGTCCTGCACGCCTTCCTTATGTCCTTGTAAACACCGCATATGAGCCCGTCAAGCACGCGCATCACATCCTCCTCAGAGTCTATCCATGCCAGCTCAGCGTCCACCGAGAGGAATTCTGAGACGTGCCTCCTTGTGTGGAACTTCTCCGCGCGGAAGACGGAGCCGATCTCATATATCCTGTCAAGGCCGGAGGCCATCATCATCTGCTTGTACAGCTGCGGGCTCTGCCTGAGGAAGGCCTCCTTCTGGTAGTATATGAGCGGGAAAAGCGTTGCGCCCCCTTCCGCTCCTGCGGCCTGGATTATCGGGGTCTGCACCTCAACGAAGCCGCTTGACTCAAAGTAGTTCCTTACCGCTGTCAGCGTCTTGTCCCTTATCCTGAATATGGCCTGCACCTGGGGGTTCCTGAGGTCAAGGAAGCGGTAATCAAACCTCTTGTCAACGCCTGACTGTATCTTCCCGTCAAAATCAAGTGGCAGCGGGGATCGCGCCTTGCTTACAAGTTCCATCTTCTCAGGAATTACCTCAACGCCATTGGGCGCCTGCTTTGATTCTTTTGCTTCTCCTGTCACTGAAACACAATCTTCTCTTCCCAGCTTATTTACAAACTCAATAAGCCCCTGGGGAACCGCCCCCTTCTTCAGCGTGACCTGAATGAAGCCTTCCCTGTCACGCAGGATAAAGAATTTCAGGCCACCTAGGTCCCTTATCTGCGCGACCCAGCCCTTCAAAAGGCACCTGCTGCCGGCTTTCACTTCATGTGTGTATGTGCGCTCCATAAAATGCAACCTAAATATATGGAAATAATTCCTTTTAAATAGATTGATTTGCTGTATTAATCATGCCAGAGGATAGGGAATTCCAGAGGAGGCTGCCCTCTGTCAGCAGGAACGTCTCCGGGATCAAGGGGGAGGACATAAGGGTGCTCCTACTTGGGACTGTGATAGAGCATGATGAAACGATGCTGGTGCTTGACGACGGCACGGGGCAGATAAGCGTCACGCTGCCAAAGGAGAAGCCGGAAATAAGGCCGTCAATGCTGATCCGCGTATTCGGCCGCGTGATACCAATGGAAGGCGGCTTTGAGATCCAGGGCGAGATAATACAGGACATGGGCAAGCTGGACATGGAGCTTTACAGGAAGATACAGAACATGGAAGAAAAGGCCAATGCCTGACTTGAAACAAAGCCTGCGTTAAAGCTTATAAATCTAAACCCCCATTCCTATCTATGTTCAAGGCGACGCTGACTGACGTGGATTTGCTGAAGAATTCAATCCCGATAATTTCTGAGATAATAGACGAGGGGCTTTTCAAGGTTGACAAGTCAGGGATAAGCCTGCTCTCGCCTGACAGGACAATGGTCTCCGTGATAGACTTCCGCCTGCATGCTGCCGCTTTTGAGAGCTACGAGGTTGAGGGTGAGCAGGAGATGGGGCTCAACATGGCCAATTTCGTGTCAGTGCTCAGGAGGGTTAAATCCACGGACAAGGTGACGCTGGAGCTTTCGGGGAAGACCAACAAGCTGAAGATAACAGTGGAGGGCGACAGCAGGAGGGTGTTTGAGATACCCCTGCTGGACATAAAGGCGGAGAAGCCCCCGATAGAGCAGCTCGCGTTCCCAGGGAGGGTTGAGGTGGAATCAAGGCTGATAGAAGAGGGCATAGCCGATGCCGATGTTGTGGGGGATTCCGTTGTTTTCGAGCTGAAGCCTGAGGTTTTCTCCATGAGGGCAAGGGGTGACGTCTCTTCCGCCGAGCTGGCAATTGCAAAAGGGGACTCGGGCATGCTCAAGATACAGGCAAAGGAGAGCCTCGCGGCGCGATACCCGCTGGAATACCTCAAGAAGATGATCAAGGCCAACAAGCTCTCCAACCAGATGTCCATTGAGCTGGGGAACGACTACCCGATGAGGCTTGACTTCAGGTCCATAGACAAGCTCAGCCTGTCTTTCATCCTGGCCCCGAGGGTTGAGGAGTAGGGCTATTTCAGTAGCTTGGAAATTTCACTTTCTGTCATCAGTCTAACAACTCTTCCGTTGTGCTTGGCGGTGAATTCCACAACCTTTTCCATCACACGATCCAGGTCGGTGTCTTGGTATATTGCCGCAACAGCCGGTGAAAGACTCAGGACGTCATGCGATTCAAATTTCCTGCCAAATGAGGGCTTCAGCTCGCCGTTGACAGCGTATGGTTTGTCAGTCCACTTTTTTACTTCGCCGCCATAAACGCTGATGACCCCATACCATTTTTCTTTCATGACATTTTCTTATGCTTATCCGTATATAAAGCTTTCTATTAACTACTTATAAGAGATTACATTTTGCATAACAAGGCTTTAATTCAGGCTGCCAATATTTACCCTATGCAGGACCTCCTGAAGGCTTACGGCTCAAGGAAAAGGCTGATACGCAAGAGGCTTGCTGAATTCAGGTCAGTGTGGCGCGGGCCTGAGGGCAGGCTATTTGAGGAGTTCTGCTTCTGCCTGTTCACGCCAATGACCAAGGCCAGGAACTGCGACAGGGCCGTGAACATATTGAGGGAAAAAGACTTGCTATTTGGCGGAAATGAGTTTGAAGTCAGGAAAAGCCTGAGAAGGATAGTGAGGTTCCATAACACGAAGTCAAAATACCTTGTTGGGAACAGGAAAATGTTTTTTGCTAATGGCAGCTCACTGAAGGACTCGCTTGAAAACCTTGACAGCCAATTTGAGATGAGGGAGTGGCTTGTGAGGAACGTGAAAGGCTTCGGCTACAAGGAGGCATCGCATTTCCTGAGGAACATTGGTTTCACTGATTTGGCCATACTTGACAGGCACATAATGAGGAACCTTGTGAAGTATGGCGCGATAAGGAAGATGCCAAAGACGCTGACCAGGAAGAATTATATTTCCATTGAGGGAAAAATGAAAAAATTCTCCGAAAAGACAGGCATCCCATTGGACGAGCTTGACCTGCTTTTCTGGTCAATGGAGACAGGAGAGGTATTTAAA
>JACQIG010000060.1 GCA_016198605.1 Candidatus Aenigmatarchaeota archaeon
GGCCTTGAGTATGCGCCCGACTATCTCCTTCTCCTGTTCCTTGTTTACCGCTTCCACTATTGCTATGTCGCCTATGATGTCAAAGCTGATGCCCATAAGAATACTTTGGGGTGTGAGGCCATATAATTAGGCCTTCAGCTGGAACGCCCTGGCGTCGGAATATGCGGGCCCCTTTGGCGATAGCTGGCTCTTCTTGAGCTTTATTGCATTGACATCAAACGCCCCGATCTCCAGGCCCTTGAGCTTCCCAAGCTCCTTCAGCATCACGTGCCTGTCCTTGCCTGAGCGCACCCTGCCTATCGTGAGGTGCGGGCTTGGCTTGTATTCGTCCTGCCTTATGTAGCCCAATTCTTTGTCCAGTTTTTCAATCAATTCCATGAGTTTTTCTTTCCCTTCCGTTATCCCGAGCCATATTGTCCTGATGTAATTATCGCTGCCGAAGAAGCCGAGGCCCTTTATTTCTATATGGAAATTTTCCATGTCTTGCGTGATGGTTTCCATCTTCTTCTCCATTCCAGTGACCAGCTTTTCGTCCACTTCCCCGAGGAATTTCAGCGTGAGGTGGAGGTTCTTTGGCTCCACGTACTTGACGTCAAAATTCCACCGCTCCAGTTCCTGCTCAACTTCGCCTATCCGCTTCTCTATTGCCTTGGGCAGGTCTATGGCGATGAAGAGTCTCATAGCATCCTCTGGCAGAACAAAGGGATTAAGTGCTGCCTGGATCATAAGTAGTCGGTGTCGCGGTTCCTTATGAAGTATGGCGCGACTGTGCCTGCAATGAAGCCGATACCTGCGAATGAGAAGGGGTGTCCCATCATGTAGCCGGCGCCAAAGCCCACGCCGGTGAAAGCCAGGGCCGATATCCTCTTTATCTTGTTCCCGTAAAGCGTTGTGCAAACAGTCTCTATGGTTCCAAGCGTCCTGCCCCCTATGTCGCCAGTGTGCTCCCTGAACTTCCTGAACTCCATCAACATAATTTGCGGGGTTGCTTAAATATCTACTGCACCACCGAAAAGCTTTTAAATACAGGGTATAATCTCTTGTCCCCGGGGAAGCTCCACAGGAATTGTGGATTGTCTCCAGGTGAAACAGGGCTGCGGCTTCACTGTATAACGGTGTTATATAATGATTTCAGAAAAACATCTGCAAATGTTCAGGTGGAAGGAAAATCCCTTCACCTTCAAGATAATCCCGGAACTGTTCGTGGGATACGAGGAACAGTGGAGGGGCATGCTGGCCTCCATGGAATCCGGGAGCAAGTTCTCGCTGGTCATAGGGCCCACGGGCTCCGGCAAGACCACGCTGTTGAGGTTCCTTGAGGCCAAGACGAATGGCAGGATTGTCAGGTATCTGCCAAAGCCCCCAAGAAACGCGGAAGAGTGGGTGGGCGTTTTTAAGGAAATTGCAAGGCCAAAGATAAGCCTCTTTGGGAATGGCATCAATATCTATAACCTGCATGAAAAGGTGAATGCCAGGCTTGAAGGGGCAAGGTGCTACATCTTCATTGACGAATGCCACGAGGCTGCGCAGGAGGGGCTGGAATGGATGCGCACCCTGACCGACCAGGTGCACAACCTATGCATAGTCATGGCCGGCCTGCCTGTTTTTGAGGAGAAGATGAAGGCCAGCATAGAAACCCTGCAGAGGAGGGTGGGCCACAGGACAGCGCTTGCGAACCTGACGAAATACGAGGCGAGGGAGATGGTGAAGAGGCGCATAGAGCACTGCGGCGGGGACGACATAAGGCCGTTCACCCAGGAGGCCATGGATTACGTGTATGAGAGGACTGCAGGCTTCCCCAGGGACGTGATAAACCTCTGCAACCAGCTTGTCCTCAAGGCCATTGAGAGGAGCATTTCCACCATAGATATGAACTTCATCAGCGCGATTGAATCGCCTGTGGCAAAGCCTGCTGATGCGCTGGCGCGTCTGCCAAAGAAGCAGCTGCTGCTGCTGGACATGCTTTCCGAGGCTGAGCTGACGCCAGTGGAGATGGCAGGGAGGATGGAGGGGGAGGAGTACAAGACACGGGGGAACGCGATAAGGGCGGCTAACAACCTCCTCAACAGGCTGATGTCCGCGGGCCTTGTGGAGAGGAAAAGCATCGGGAAAAGCTACAGGTATTGCCTGTCGCCGCTCGCGAAAACGCTGCTTGTAAAAGCTTAAATACCTCAGTGCCAAATATAAGTAACCAAATGCAACATTCTTGTTGGGGGGATTAATTATGGAGACCGAGAGGGTCAGGGCGAGGAAACTTATTGGCAAGATACTGGTTTCTGAGGAGACAGGGAAGAAGTTCGGCGTCATCGGCGATGTGGATTTCGTTGCCGAGTCCGGGGAACTGCTTAACCTCATCCTTTCCGAGAGGACGACGCACACCACCAGCCTCAAGCTGCAAAAAGACGAGAAGCAACGGCTGCTTATCCCGTTCTCTGCGGTGAAGTCCGTTGGCGACTTCGTCATAGTGTCGGAGAAAGAAGTGATATAAGCTTTATTTTCTCCCTGTTTTGAATTATATCTTATGCGGATCTGGATAGAGAGCCCTTACGATTCATCTAGGATTACAAGGATAGTAAAAAAGAGGGGCGTAACAATTTCCAAAGATCCAGACTTTGTCATAACCTACGGCGGCGACGGCACGATACTCGTGGCCGAAAGGAAATACCCCGGCGTGCCTAAAATCCCTATAAGCAGGAGCAGGATATGCAGCAAGTGTTTTAATTATATGATAAAGAATCTCTCTTCTGTGCTGGATAAAATAAAAAGGGGAGAATTCTCCATAATCGAGGA
>JACQIG010000061.1 GCA_016198605.1 Candidatus Aenigmatarchaeota archaeon
GCACACGAAGGAGCCTACTCACTTCGTTCGTTACGGCTTCCATAAGGTGATGCGAAATATGCTATTGGGGAAGGTCTCCGGCAAGGTAACCACGGGCAAGTTCGCCTTCCGTGCCGAAGCCAAGGTCAGGAAGCTGGATTACGTGATGGCGAAGGACCCTGAAGGGAAGTGGGTGCTGGCCTTTGTGGACTCCATAACAGCATACAAGGATTACAGCATTGCCGAAGCCAGGGTAGTGGGCTACAGGGACGCCCGTGGCTTCTTAAAGACGCCGAGGATACCGTTCGCCTCTGACACGCCTGTCTATTCCGCTGAGAAGGCATTCATCCAGGAGACGATGGGCCTGAGGGAAAATGGCCTGTACATTGGCGTCCTGGAAGGCTACAAGATAAAGGTAATGCTGGCCCCTGAGCATCTTATAAGGAAACATGTTTCCATTTTGGCAAAAACCGGGACGGGCAAGAGCTACCTGGCGGGGGTTTTGCTGGAGGAGCTGGCGGAGGCGCGGATTCCCGTGCTGGTGTTTGACCCGCATGGGGAATACCATACACTGGCATACAGGAACAGCAAGCGGGAGGAGCTGAAGTTCTCGGAGATGTTTGACATAGAGCCGAAATCCTACAAGGACCAGGTGCAGGTCTTCGGGGTAAGGCACGGCAAGCCGCTGAGGCTGAGTTCTGCATTGCAGGCGGAGGACATACTCCAGATGCTTCCCGCAAAGGTCTCCCAGGGCAACAAGGCGCTGCTGTATACGGCTGTCAGGAACATGGAGAAGGAGGATTATACGCTGAAGGACATAATAGACGAGATTGAAAAGGGCAAATCCCAGTCCAAATGGGGCCTCATCTCCCTCCTGCAGAACCTTCTTGACACGAAACTGTTCTCGGCAAACCCGACAAGGCCGGAGGAGCTTGTCCAGCCCGGGAAGATAAGCATTATAGACATGAAGGAGGACAGGCCGGACATGCAGGGGATAATAGTCTTCAAAGTGCTGAACGAGCTCTTTGAGGCTAGGAAGAGGGGAAAAATACCTCCGTGCATGGTGGTTATAGAGGAAGCGCAGAACTTCGCCCCTGAGAGGGGCTACGGGGAGGTGCCCAGCTCCAAGACCATAAGGACCATAGCCAGCGAGGGCAGGAAGTTCGGAGTTGGCTTGTGTGTGATCTCGCAGAGGCCCGCGAGGGTGGAGAAGAACGTCCTGTCGCAGTGCAACACGCAGATGATACTGAAGGTGACGAACCCCAATGACCTGGCTGCTATATCGGATTCCGTGGAGGGCGCGATGCCCGGCCTCAAGGACGAGATAAGGGACCTGCCGATAGGCGCCGCAGTGATAGTGGGCGCCACCGAGAACCCACTGGTGGTTGACGTCAGGATAAGGAGGAGCGAGCACGGCGGCGGGGAGAGCGTGAGGGTTGAGAGGGAAGTGGTGGAGGAGCAGCTTGTCTTCATGCCCAGGGTGTCCGAGGGCGACATCAAGAGCGAGTTCAAGGGGCTTGAGGAGGTCTCCCTGGTGAATTACCCCGCATGGAGGATTGAGTGCAAGGACAAGAGCAACCTCATTGACCTCTACATAGACGGCATAACCGGGGAGATAATGTTTGAGCAGTACGGCTCCCTGCAGAGGAGCAGGGGGATAAAGAGCCTGCTTTCAGTCTCCGGGGTTGACAGGAAGATACTGCTTTACCTGTTGAGCAACAAGTCGTCCAATGTGTGGAAGCTGTCTGATGAGATCGGAGTCCCGCTGAAGGAGATTGAGGGCCACGTGAAGGGCCTGGCGGCAAAAGGCATGATATCAAAAGACGAATACATATGCACAAGCAGGCTTGACCTGAACATGCCCATGGACGTTTCCCTGCTGAAGATCAGCGACACGGTCTCCATGGGGAAGGTGCAGGGCACGGCCCTGGACTTCCAGGTCAAGGCGGACTTCGCCAGGGCAGTCTCAGAGATCTGGGGCCTGCACGTCATAAGGATAGAGCCCGTCTACTACCCCTACTGGCTGGTAAAGCACATGGCGACGAAAGTCCTGATAGACGGCCTGACATCCAGGCTGGACCTGGACACCACAAAGGTGGTGGGGAGGCTGGTTTAGCGCACAGCTAGATCATAGACACCCTGAAAGAACTTCTGCCTCGAATTAAGGCTGTATCTTGCCCCTTCTTCAATTTTATCAATGAATCTTTGCATGGTATCAGGCAATTCACCTGATTTCCATGCGAGATATGCTATTTCTTCAAATTCGGTGGTGTGCTGCTTATCCGCCATGATGTTCTCGGTGAAATATCCCTGGCTCTTGTAGACTTCTTCCCATGGCAATCCTTTAACGTTAGAGGCTGTCTTTACAAAGGCGTTCCCAAGATAGCTGAATTCCTTTGTGGTAAGCGCCTCAATGCCAATGCCCAGGCATCCTATTGCATTCGCAAGGTCCGTATGCATGGTATAAAATAAATGGTCTAC
Organism: Candidatus Aenigmatarchaeota archaeon; assembly: GCA_016198605.1. Taxonomy (GTDB): domain Archaea; phylum Aenigmatarchaeota; class Aenigmatarchaeia; order QMZP01; family QMZP01; genus JACQIG01. Next base: position 2,461 of record JACQIG010000061.1, read on the forward strand.
TATATATTTTGAGCTGGAAGGATGTTTTGGTATTGACACAATTTCCTGGTCAGTCAGGCCCATTGTTCTTAACAGGTCGACTGCAAGAAGAAAATGTGATCTTGATTCATCCGGGTAGCCTCTCTCCACGGCCGCGTTTATCGCGAGCAATCTCCCTGCTGCATGGTTATTCACCCTTGCGATGAGATTGCCAACATACCTTGGGAACGCAAGCGAGCCGTGATACATTTGTCTTGCCCAGTTCTCCACTAGCGACCAAGTCAGTGAGGGGTCTTCCTCTGGTTCCGCAAGGCATTCCATGAAAGGATCGTTCCACAGGGGATGCCCTTCCACTATTTTTGATGCATCCGTCCAACCCAGATGGAATCTGTCTTCAACCTTTACATCGCCCCTCGCAAGGTCTGTTTCACTTGGCATATACAATTCTTAATAGGATAACTTTTTAAGCTGGTATTCCAACACCCAATAATGCACGAGCATGAGAAGAAGCTGGTGGGGGAGATTACTCACTTCTTTGGCGAGCTTTCCGTTGCAGTGGTGGAGCTGGAGCACGGCCTGAAGGTGGGGCAAAAGGTATCCATAGAGGGGCACACGACGGCCTTCATGCAGACCATTGATTCCATGCAGATACGCCAGAAGGGCGTCGCGGAGGCGAAGAAGGGCGAGTCGGTGGGCATCAAGGTGATAGACAGGGTCAGGCGGGGGGACAAGGTATACCTTGTTGAGGAGTTCTAGGCATCGTCAGTATAATGCTATCGCCGCAACGCCAGCCACCATGAGCAGGAGGGCCAGGTACTGCTTGGCGTTAAGCCTGTCCTTGTAGGCCAGCCTGCCATACAGGACAGTTACAAGCGGGTTTGCCGCCGTCAGCGCCGCGATTATGCTAACGCTTGCGTAGGTTATGCCGAGGTTGAAAAAGACCGTGCCCAGGGCGCCGAATATGCCTACCAGGGCCAGGTAGGGGATCATCTTCCTGTTGACGCCGCCGAACGGCTTCCTTGTGATGAGCATGCCAGCCCCTGAAAAGACAAGTATGCCTAATTCAAACACGAAGGAAGTCAATATTGGGCCCAGCACGGTCACCGGGATCTTCAACAGAAAGTATATGAGCCCCCATAGGAGGCATGTCAGCAGTGCGAATGGTATCCCGCTTGAGGGGCTGAGGATGCCGGACTCCTTGAAGTGCCTGAAGTTGACCGACTCAAGTATGATGCCGGCTATTATGAGCGCGATAGCAAGCAACTGTATGGGTGTCAGCGCCTCGCTGAAGAATGCCACCGCAAAGAGTATCGTGAACACAAGGGAGGAATTGGCTATGGGCGTGACAACGCCGGCCTTCCCCACCCTCAGGCCCTTGGCGAAGCTGGCCAGGCCTATGTAACCTATCAGGGCGATCCCTACCGCAATAAGCAGATAATACTGGGAGAACACGGCATCCTGCCAGAACAGGGCAAGCACGGCGAACAGCAGCGCGCTGAGGAAGATGTTCCTGAAGAATATGGTCTTCCTGACGCCCAAGGACTTGAGCGGCACCTTCATTATCGCGTGGTCAAGGCCGTACCCCACCATAGCTATCAGGCCGAAGAGGATGCCGAGGGAGGCGCCGTCCATGTGGTATAATTGTGCGCTGGCGCTATTATTAGAAATCACCACGTGACTTCCACGTCATCGGTCCGCTGGCGGGGCTTGATGTCAATATCCTTTGGAATATTTCCTGACTTGTACATCAGCATTCCCACCAAGCCTATCATGCTGCCGTTATCACCGCTATATTCCTTCTGCACACATCTGAATCTAGCCCCTCTTTCCCTGCACATCACATCAAGCATTTCCCCCAGCCTATGGTTGGCAGCCACGCCGCCTGTGAGCATGACTTCATTCTTGCCCACGTGGGCCAGTGCCCTCTCTGTCACTTCGGTGAGCATTGCGAACATGGTCTCCTGGAGGGAGAAGCAGAGGTCTTCCAGGGGGATCCCATTCTTGGATTTCCTCAGCGCTTCCGTGACTATCCCTGAAAATGACAAGTCCATCCCTTTGACGACGTAAGGCAGCTCAATGTATTTTCCTTTCTTGGCAAGGGACTCTATCTTCGGCCCCGCGGGGAAATCCAGTCCCGTCTCCCTTCCGAATTTGTCCAGTGCATTCCCGATGCCAATGTCCTGTGTCTCGCCAAACACCCTGTAATAATCGTCAATGAGGGATATGACTTGCGTATTGCCCCCTGAGACATACAGCGTCACGGGATCCTCCAGGCCTGCCTGGAGCTTGCCTATCTCTATGTGGCCAATACAGTGATTTACTGGAATGATAGGGATTTTATTTTCAGATGACAGTTTCTTTGCCACCTCTAATCCTACTTTCAGGCACGGTGGCAGGCCGGGGCCCTGGGAGAATGCTATTAGGCCGATGTCCTTCAGGGAGAGCTTTGCCCTTTCTAATGCGCTATTCAGAACGTCTTGCCAGACTTCTTTATGGTGGCTGGCTACTTCTATCGGTATCAGGCCCCATCCCGCTTTTGGCCTGAACACGTCCCTTGCGTCGGCAAGGACCCCGCCCTTATCCGAGACTATCCCGACGCCGAAGGTGTGCGCTGTCGCTTCTATGCCCAGGCAGATCATAGTATAGATATAGAAAGAGACTTTAATTATTAATCAAACTTCGTTTGCCTGAGCCTTTCAAGGACGGTTGAGTAATAATGCCCGGAATCCCTGGATTCAGCCATGTCTTCTCCAGTCTGCCTTACCGCACTCCGGATCACTGCGTGGCTGATTCCTCTCTCTACTAAGAAAGACACATACTCCACAGCCCTTTCAAAGTATTGGTTTGCCATAAGCACAGAAGTAGCTATAGGCCTGCAATGTTTATAAAGCTTTACAAGCGTTTAATAATCATGAAAATCACCATTTGCGGCAGCGTAAGGTTCATAGAGGAGATGAAACGGGCCAAGGC
>JACQIG010000065.1 GCA_016198605.1 Candidatus Aenigmatarchaeota archaeon
CCAGTATCCATGTCTATCACGGCGATGACCCTTGGCGTGCAGGTCTTCGCAGCGTTTATAGCCAGGTGGGGTTCGGTGGTCTCGATCTCCTTGATGAAGATGCCGGGGACTTTGCCTGGCTGCTCCTTACCTTCCTTGAGTATGGCCTTGAATTCCTCGTCAAGCTCGAAGTCGTAGGGGTCCGAAAGCACGCAGTGGCCTGAGGCCACGCAGCCCTTCTTGTTGTAAACTATCCTCAGGCGGAAAACCTTCCTCACCTTCTTGTCGTGTTCATACTTGATGTCGTAGTCACTCCTGGACTCCTTCTTTGGCGCCTGCTTTGGAGCAATAGCTGGCTTGGATGCCGGTGACTCTGTCGCCGGACCCGCCTTCTCGCCTGTGTTGGCTTTTGATGCAGCGTCTATGACGCCTGTGCCAGGCATTGAAACCTCTAACAGAATGATGGAATATAATATAATAAATAATAAAATCAAGTCTGCAGTTTATATAACGCCGTTATCAAGTCTTCGCCGGCATTGCCGCAGGCTTTGCTGAAGGCGATGATCCCTTCCCCTTCATGCCGACGGCCGCGATTATTACGCCTATTATTACAAGCACCACGCCACCGATGAGGTATTGGGGGTACAGCGCAGCCATTATAAGGCCTATAATCAGCACGATTATGCCGACTACTCCGAGACCTTTGCTCATTGCAAATCCCTCCTTTTAGGTTGATATTGAAGTCTGGTATATATAAAACCCACCCTCTTGTAAGGATAAATATAACGGCGTTATATAAAACCCTTTTATCCCTTCCTGTGAATTATTGTCATGAAAGCCGACCTGCATGGCCATACAAAATACTCCTTTGACGCCATAAGCAGCCCGAGGGGCTACATAAAATCAGCCAAAAGGGCCGGGCTTGACGCCATAGCAGTGACAGACCATGATACTGTAGCGGCCTGGAAGGAGCTTTCCGGCCTTTCTAAACAATATAATATACAAGTCATCTTCGGGGAGGAAATCAAGGCAAGGGAGAATGGCAGGAAAATAGGCGACATAATAGGCCTGTTCCTCACTGAAGCGATCAGGCCTTCAGACCCCCTTACAGTAATAGATAAAATAAGTCAGCAGGGAGGCCTCGCAGTCATCCCCCACCCGTTTGACGCTTCAAGGAGCTTCAAAACCCCAGAGTTGATAAAGCATGCCGATCTTATTGAGGTCTTTAATTCAAGGGCATTTTCCAATGATGCAAATCTCAAGGCGCTAGAGGCGGCAAAAAAACACAAATTAGGTTTTTCAGCAGGCAGCGACTCCCACATGCTGAGGGAGATAGGCCGCTCATATGTTATTTCCAAATCAGATGATCCGGAAGGTTTGAGAAAAGAATTATTGAATGGAAAAGTAGAAATCTCAGGAAGGAGGAGCCATGTCTTTGTCCATGCCGTTTCCACAATCGCGAAACTGAGGCCCTGATATTATTGGCTATTTATTGGAATACTCGTATTTGCCTCTCCCCAATCGGACGGCTATCCAAATCCTCTGCAGCGCGCTGATGTTTGTCAGTATGGCCAGGATGAGTATGATGAAGCTCAGCGCAGGCGGGCTCACCGAGGCCAGCAGTATGCCTATGAACAGGATTATCAGCCTCTCTGCCCTCTCCAGCAGGCCGCCCTTCAGCTCAGAGCCCTCTATCAGGCCCTTCTCCTTGGCCGCAGCCTTGACGTATGTGGTGGCCATGCCGCCAAAAAGGTAGAGCAGTATCAGCGGGGCTATCGGGATTGGATACCCGCTTGTCACATAGATGTATGCCGGCGGCAGGTTGGCAAAAAGCAGCCCCAGTATTATCAGGAATTCCACATACCTGTCCACCACCGTGTCCAGGTAAGCGCCGAGGTTGGACACCCTCCCCATCACCCTCGCCACCGCCCCGTCCACCATGTCAAGGAAAGCGGACACAAGGAAGAAGAATGCGGCCGCAAGGAAGTTCTCCTGCACAAGATAATAAAGCGCTATGAATGCCGGCAGAAGCGATATTATAGTCCACTGGTTTGGCGAAATCCCGGCCTTGCTGAATATTATGCCTATCTTGACAGAAACGCCGCCGAACCTTTCCCTACGCCTGTAAAGCGTCATGACTAGAATTGGAAGCCTTATTTAAAAGCTATTCTCCTCAGTCCCCGCCCTCATGGAACACCAGGTCCGCCAGGAAGACGAACACGACAACCATGGCAAGGAAGAATACCACGAGCAGCACCAGCACAATGGTCAGCCCGATGCCAGCAAGGGCAGCCCCGGCCAGGAAAGCCGCTATCACCACCACGATCAGCGCGAACAGCCCGAGCATGGCAAGCCTGAGTCTCTTCCTGGGGCTCCAGATCATGAATATGGCCAGAAGGACAAGCACCGCCACCAGCACGGCAGCCGTGTTCATCAGCGTCACGGCAAAGCCGGTGGAAAGCGCCCACAGGAGTATGAACATGGCCACGACAAGCATGAACACTGCAGCCCACTTCTCCCTCGTTGACCTCAGCCTGTGCTCAAGCCTCTCCTTCCTCTCCTGTTTGGTGGACATCTTGCCTGGCATCTATATAGAATTATACCACTTGCAGGCAGATATATCATTCTGGTGGAGAAACAGCAGCCCTTTTGCCCGCGGCCTTGCCGGGTGCCTTCGCCGCCTTAATGGCAACAGCAGGACCCACTGCAGCTTTAGCCGCCCTGGCCTTCCCTTCCGCAGGTTTCTTGTCCCCCGCGGGAGCTGCTGCCGCTTTAGCCGGCCTCTTGTGGGTGAAGCCGTCCTTGATGCAGAATGTCCAGGGCCTCCTCCTGGCCTGCTTGACGTTTAGTATGAAAAGGCCGCACTTGTCGCAGCCCTTGCCAGTGACTGACAAGAAGCCGTTCTGCGGCAGGGGGAAGGAATTGACGCACTTGGGATAGCTGGTGCACCCGACAAACCTCTTGCCGCTCTTCTTGGAATGTATAATCCTCAGGTCGCCCTGGCCGCATTTCATGCACTTCCCCACGGTGGTCTTCGTTTTCTCGTATTCTACCACTGCCTTCAGTATCTCCGACCCTATCCTCCCCTCGTTCTCCTTGAACCTTGAAAGTATCTTCTTGAGCTCGCCCTCGGCCTTTGACAGGATGTCATCCCTCTTGACCTTGTCCACCTCTATTGACTCCATCTCCACCTCAAACTGCCTGGTAAGCTCGGGGGATATTATCTCGGGGCAGTACTTCTCCAGCGCGCCCACCACCGCCGCCCCAAGCTCGGTCACCACTATTGACTTCTCCTTTATGTAGCCCCTGTCATACAGTGTCTGCAGTATCTGCGCCCTTGTGGCCTTGGTCCCCAGGCCAAGGCCCTCCATCTCCTTCAGGACAGACGCCTGGGTGTACCTTGGGGGCGGCTGGGTCTCCTTCTCCAGCATGTCCAGCCTCTTGACCGTGACGGCATCACCCTTCTTCACCGGCGGCATCGTCTCCTCCTTGAACCTTGCGTAAGGCATGTAAAAGTCCATCCAGTTCCTCTTCAGCGTCCTCACGCCGTGTGCAATGAAATCCTCCCCAGCCACTTTTATCACGGCCCTCTGCATCTCCCTCACCGCGGGGTCGCCGAACACGGCGAAGAACCTCTTCACTATCAGGTCATACAGCCTCTTCTGGTAGCTGCTGGCCTTCTCAGGCTTCACCCCCGTCGGGAATATGGCCGGGTGCGCGGGATCCATTTTGGCCCCCTCATTCGGCTTCAGGCTTGTTTTTGACAGGAGCTGCTTTGCGAGCGGCTCATACTCCTTCTGCTTGGCCAGCGCGGAAATTATGCCCTTGTACCCTATCTTTGCCGGCAGCTTCTGGCTGCTCGTCCTCGGGTAGCTTATCGCCGCCCGCTCGTAAAGCGACTGCGCTATCTCCAGCGTCTGCTTTGGGGAATACCCGAACAGGTTGTAGGAATCCCTCTGCAGGGTTGTCAGGTCAAATGGCACTGGAGGCTTTTGCTCATGCTCCCTCTTCTCCATGCCCTCCACAATGCCATGCTTCCCTTTGCACGCATCAACAATCTGCGCCGCCCTGCCTTTCTCCCAGAACTTGTCACCCGCATGCATCGCGGTCACGGGCTCCCCGTTGACCGTCCCCGCAAGCAATATCTCCCAATACGGTTCTGGCCTGAATTTCCCGATCTCCCTGCTCCTGTCATTGAGCAGCTTCAGGGTGGGGCCCTGCACCCTCCCGGTTGACAGTATCCAGTAGCCGCCCGCGTTCTCCAGCGCAAGGGTAAGGGCCCTGGTCAGGTTTATCCCGAAGTAATAATCCAGCTGGTGACGCGCAAGCCCGGCCTCTATCTGCGGGAAGTCCAGGTGCTTTGACGCGTGCTCATATGCGTAGACAAGGTCCTGCGTGGTGAGCGTGGAGAACTTCATCCTCCTGCCGTCCTCCCTCCCGAACAGGAAGCGGAAAATGTTGTACGCTATGACGGACCCTTCAATGTCATAGTCCGTGGCTGAAATGAACTCCCCCGCCTTCTTCCCGAGATCCTCTATGTTCTGGTAGTATTTCCTTGACCATGCGCTGCCCTTCTCAGTGTATGTAGGCACCCATTTGACGGAGAATATCGGGTAAGTCCAGTGGCGGTTTGGCGTCTCTTCCTTCAGGGTGAAGAGATGCCCTACGGCGGGCACGACAACTATCTCCCTGCCGCCCCTTCTTATCCTGTAATACTGCGCCCCTCCCCTGTTCACAGGCTTCACGGGCCCATCCGCGAGCGCCTCGGCTATCTTCTGCGCCGCCGAGGGCTTCTCCGTCAGTATCAGCGTATATGCCATACACAGAATCTTTAACCCTGATTTTGGTTCCTTGCTTATATAAATCCATCACAGGGATGGCTCACCTTATCGTGAACGAATCCAGCATCACGTTCAGCTCCGCAAGGTATTTCGTGTATGTCTCATTCAGTGCCGCGTAGGTTATCAGGAATATCATGCCATCCTTCTTCACGTAAGACCTTGAGAACTTGTATGTCAGGTTGCTCTGGTCCCTTGCGGTAAACACGGAATTGAACGCCTCATTGCCGTTGATGGTGCCGGGCCCGGGGTGCGGCTCCAGGCGGAAGCCCGGCAGCGTCCTGTCCAATATGAACAGGTCCTGTATGACATAAGCGCTCAGGTTCAGGCTGGTGTTGCCCGCGTCTATTATCACGTTCTCCCGGTAATCGCCGCCCTGCTCCGGTGGTGATTGCAGCATTATTGAACTGCCATTCCCAAGGAACCTCACATTCCACGCGCCGGGCTTCAGCAGCGTGTACCCCGGGCCGCTGTATACCTCATACCCAGGCAAGGGCGGTTCCTGCTGCGACTTCAGGTAGTTGAAAACGATAACGTAGCTTGCGACAGCGATTATCATGATCGCCACGGCGTACTTGATTCTTGGATTCACGCCTTTTCCCCTTCCCGCCTGTCCCTCGCCCTCCCCTGCCATCTAGAGAATTACCCGCAATGCAATATAAGCGTGCGCATTTGATGGTCCTGTGGGAACCATCAACAGAAATCCCCGAATTATCTTTCTGTGGGCATTATACAACAGACACATGAACACTGTACACTTATATATCTTGATTTCAGAATATTCCAGAGGGAACACCCCCGAGGTATGGACGCCCTGTTTATACTTCATTGTTCCCTTTCTTATGGGATGTCAATGGAGCCGGTGAATGAAAATGAAGTTCGTATGTGAACTAGAATTGGTTGCAAGTGCTGAACAGATTAGAGCAAACCCACAGCATTGGAGATTTAACTCAACTTTTTTCTCAACGTATGAGATAGATGCAGTAAATCCCCAAGACGCTCTCGATCTGATCGTGCATAGACAAGATAGTCTTGCTAGTGGATATGAAGGGAGATTAGAACCGACCTACAATTGGGTTTATAAAGGATTGGCGTACCGATCACCACTAAAAAAATCTACGAAACCACTTGCAATATTTGAGTCTTTTGAGGCACAGCAACATAGAGAAAGAGAGTTTCAAAGAGAGTTGCGTAGAGCATACAGCCCGTCTAGATAGGGCACCCTCGGGAGTTACAGACAACTCCTATCAAGCGATAAATATTCATGTAACAGTCTAATTAATATCCTCACGTGCCCTTCTCCCCCGCAACCAGCTCCCTCAGTTGCTTTATCTCAACGTCAATCTGTATAAGCTCCTCCTCATAGTCCTGCATCAGCTTGTTGAAGGCCCGCTCGTCTATCTTCCTTTTGTAATACTCCTTCTCCGTGACGTCCATGGATTTCTTCAGCCTTGCCCTCTCCCCTTCAAGCTCCTTAAGCCTGTCCCTTGGGGGGACAGTGCCTTTCTTCTCCGCCCTCCCCTTCTTCCTCCTCCACATCGTGCCCACCATCACCAGCCCTATCGCCACCGCAACCATTATCGCCGCGTACAGCACGACATCGGCAACGCCCGGCTTTGACACGGCCGTCAGCCTGATGGTGTCTGAGTTGCCCGCATTGTCTGACGCAGTCACCTCCATGTTTATCAGGCCCGCATGCTCCACCGTAAACCTCCCTGCGTAAATGCCGGGGTTCTCCGTCTCCTCCAGCTCCACTGTCTTGTTGGCTATGCTCAGCTCCACGTTGCCGTTGACCACTGGCTTCCCGTCGCTGTAGCCAATCTCAACCAGCATCTCCACCGCCTGCCCCAGCGTGAAGCTCCTCTCGGCAGGCGATATGACGCTTACGTCTATGTCTATTGATTCTATGTTCACGTTGACGAGGTTCTTCCCGAAGAAGCCGTCCTCCGTCTGCGCGACGCATGAGACGCTCCAGCCCGGGGGCAGCTTGCCGAGGGGTATGTTGTAGACGCCGGAGTATATGCCTGAGAACTCGTCAAGGCTTATGCTGAGCTCCCCGAAGGGATCCTCGCACAATACGTTGGCCCCCTCTATGAGCCTGTCGCCTGACTGCACCTTGAGCCGTATCTTCATGTCCCCGCCCTCCTTGTATTTCGCCCCTGGGATTGGGTCAAGGAACACCAGCCTGTATATCTCCTGCTCCGAGAATTCTATGGTGACCTGCCTGGTAGCAGAGCCGGAATTCCCCAGCGTGTCCGCCGCCACCGCCTCTATCGTGCAGCTGCCCAAAGGGATTGCCCTTGAGATAGGATGGACGTACCTGTATCCGCCCTGGCTGTCAGTCTCCACCTGCGCTATTGTCCTCGCATACTGGCCGCATATTATGCTTAGCGTGACATTGGAAGGCGCTGGCCTGCTGGATTTTGACGTGGAGCCTGATACCTCTATCCTGTCAAAGGTCTGGTATTTTTCCTTGTCAGCGGCCAATGTCACGGCAAGCTCCGGGTCCACGAATATGCTCGTTTCCAGCCGCCCGGAGTCCGGGCCCTTGCTGGCCGTTATCGCTATCCCATACCCGCCCCTCTTGACGCTGCTGCCTATCCTGACTGTGCCGGCATATATCCCGTCATTAGGCGCATTGTCGTCATGCGCCCCGTCATCAGACAGCGTTGCCGAGAATATTTCCGATTCCGCGGAGACGGAAGCGCCCAGGACCCTTGTTGAATTCTGCGTCAGGAGGACCTTTACCAGGAAATCGTCGCCCCTTGCAAGCGTCCTGGGATTTGCTAGCAGGCTTATCTCAATGCCCTCCTGCGCGGCTGCTGCAGGAGGCAGGAGGAGCGCCAGAAATATCAAGGCAGGGACGGCTTTCATGATATATTATATGATGCCGGAATAATAATACATGAAGCCGAGAAGTGGCCAGGCGGCGGTGGAGTTCCTGGCGCTTTTCATCATAGTCCTCGCCGGCCTTGCCGTGGCCTCTGCGGTCAGCCTGCAGAAGACGCAGGCCATATACCAGGCGCAGACGGGGATAGAGGCCGGCAAGCTGCTGACCTCCGTCTCCACGAAGATAAACTCCGCCTTCATAGAAGGCGACGGCTTCTCCATAAACATGACCCTGCCCCAGGACATCTTCACCTACGACTACTCCATAGCCCTGGACACCAACCATGTCATAATCACCGTCGCCAACAACTCCTATTTCCGCGACCTGCTCACGGAGAACATAACCGGAACGCTGGGCAAGGGAGCCAACACGATCACCAACGTCAACGGGGAGATAGTGATAAATTGAAAACAACATGAAAGGAGCCAAGCATGAAAGCGCAGGTATGGTCCATAGACTTCGTGGTCTCCGTGATAGTCTTCTTCATAGCCGTATCCCTCACGGTATTCGCCTGGGATTATTCCATCTCGCAGAACCAGGCGCAGGCAAGCTTCAGCAATGCCGAAAGCATAACGCTGTCCGTTACAGACGCGCTTATCAGGACCAAAGGCATCCCGGAGGACTGGGACGACAGCAACGTCAGGTCCGTCGGCCTCGCCTCCGCAGAGAACATAGTGGACCAGGAAAAGGTGGAAGAGTTCCTGGACCTGGACTACAACACATCAAAGGAGAGGCTGGGCATAAGCAGGTATGAGTATCACTTCGAGCTCAGGTATGCCAACAATTCAGTCATCCAGCTGCCCGGCGGGGATAACATAACAAAAGGCATCCAGCCCTTCAACGCATCGCTCGTCATCCCGGCGGAGCGCTACGTCCTCTACAACACGAAGATATCCAGGCTCCAGTTCATACTGTGGCAGGGGAGATAGCAGTCAAACTTCTATCTCAAAGATGCTGTACTTCACCTTTATCCTGAACCCCATTGCCTTGAGGCTTTCCCTTATGCCCTTCTCCCCTTTTTTCTTCTCCCCCCCAATAAGACTCTGCAGCCCCATCTCCATCGCCTTCAGCGCGTCCTTGACCTCTATGGTGATCTCCTTGCCATTGATGTGCACTTCCAGCAGGCTGGAATTGTCTACGGAAAGCGTCACCTCCGCGTTGCCGGAAAGCGATTTTAAGATGTCAGGCAGAATGATTTCCATACGGATATAAAAACTTCATAACATATAAAATAATCGTCTTTTCAATCCTCCGTCGGCAGTTCTTTTATTGACTTCTTGGAGAAAGGGTTCTCCATCCTGTGGGAGACATACCCGAAAGTGTTGGGCGAGAGCTGGAGCCTGTACCCGCTGCCGCCTATACTTGGCTCCGGGTTGTAGAAAGGGTTACCGTAGCTCCTTCCAGAATACCTTGGCCTCTCCTGTCCGTACATAAGATCAATATTAGAGCGAAGCTTTATACATCTTTCCCAGGGCCAGCCCGTTGCCTGCCTTCTCAATCTCAATCACGGCGCAATCATCCAGCCGCTTCAATTCACCCGCTCCCACCATCTCCCTCAAGATGCACCTTATCGGGCCCCCATGGGTGACTATCGCCACGTTGCCATGTTTTTGGCTGAGGATACCAGTGAGGGCCTTGCTTACCCTTTCCTTGAAATGGCTGTACGTTTCCCCGCCCTTTATGGTATTGTGCACGTCCTTCAGCAGCCCCACCTGCCCGGGATATTTTTTCTTGGCCTCCGGCCTTTTCATCCCGGTGAGCATTCCGTAGAAATTCCTCTCCCTGATGCCTGTAATTATTTCCACCTTACATCCCAGTTCCTTTCCAAGAATCTCCGCCGTCTCCTTTGCCCTGAACATGGGGCTTGAAAATGATTTCTACGTCTTTGTTGGAAAGTCTGCGAGAAAGGTTAATTGATTGTTGTTTACCCTTTCTTGTCAGGTGGTCGTCATAATCCCCGCCGTAGCGGTCTTCTACGTCACCTGTGGTCTCTCCGTGGCGGATGAGGTAGATTTTCATGTCTTAATCTAACAACTTATGCTTAAAAGAACTTTACCTAAACTCCCCCCTCTTCCAGACCTCCGGCCTAAGGCTTAAATATGTGAAATCACATATGTTCACATAGGAGGTGCTTGCATGCCTAACTTGACATTATCCATTCCTGTGGAGCTCCACAGAAAAATGAAAAAGCATTCAGAAATACGCTGGAGCGAAGTTGTGAGGAAAACAATTGCGGAGAGGATAGAGGACCTAGAGCTAATGGACAGGCTTGCCAGGAACAGCAGACTCACAAAAAAGGATGTGGAGGACATTTCTCACAAAATCAAGAGGGATATATATAAAGAGATGACAAATGAATGAAAATAATCATTGACGTAAACGTGATTATATCAGCCCTTATC
>JACQIG010000063.1 GCA_016198605.1 Candidatus Aenigmatarchaeota archaeon
CCTGAACATCCCAAGGAACGAGTGCCCCAGGTACGAGGAGGACTAGAGTCTTCCGGGATATTGTGCCGCAGCACAGCCACAGATCCGGCGATGATAAGCCCGACGATAACATCGTCGGTAGGCACTCCATCGCCGGCAGGCATCGATGCGGCACATCTCTTGCGGGCAGGCCGCAAGATTTTGATAAAAATAAAGGGAGTGATTGGTATGAAGGAAATAGCTGCCGTCGCAGCCGTGCTGTTCGCGCTGGCGATTGCGATGTCAGGAAACGGCTTGGGGATGCCTGATGGCGGCATCCGCGGCAATGCCAACGGGCTTGTGTACGTCACGGCTGACGGGCCAGACGGCGGGCTGGAGGTGCCGGAAGCGGGAGAGAGGAACCCAAACTGGAGAATAATAAGTGAAACGGTGGTACCTTTTGACAGCGAGCTTCCGGCAAACAACACCAACCAGACGGACGATGATAACGAGACAGAGGATGAGGACGATAACCTCAAATTGCACCTTATTGAGGGGCAGACACAGACAGTAAGAGTCAAAGGTGTCCAATACCAAATAGAACTACTTTCGGTCGTAGATGTGAACACAATAAATATCTGCATCAACAACGACTGCGACTCAGTTGATGAAGGAGTCTCCAGGACGTTAAGCGGCCTTTCGTTCTTGGTGCTCAATGTCAGCTTCGGTAACAACACTGTCAACAACACCGCCAATAGCTCCGCTGATATTGTCATCGACTTGGACGATGATGAGAACGGGACTGTGGACAAGATGAACATGTCCATGGAAAGGATAGCCGATGCCAGGGAGGCCATAGCAGAGCTGGAGATGAGGCTCAACACCAGCAGCAACACGAGCGCGAACTTCAGCGATAAGCAGGAGTCCCTCGCCGGGCACCTGCTGGAGAAGGCAAAGGAGAAGCTCGAGAAGGCAGAAGAGGCCTTTGAAGAGGGTGATTATGGCGAGGCATTCGGGCAGGCAACGGCAGCCAGGTCGCTTGCCAGGAACGGGCTGCGCGCGCTGATGAGGGGCGGTGAGCCTTCCGTGGCCAGGATAGACATAAAGACAAAGGTGCGCAATGACGAGGGCATGACCAGGGTCAAGATAAGGACAGACCTCGTGAAGGAGGAGTTCACCATGGCCACCACGGACAGGGAGGACATCCTTGAGGAGATATCACGGAGGACCGGCCTCACTGTGGAAGAGCTGCAGCAGGCTATAATAAAGGAGGAAACCGAGGTGAAGATAAGGATACCCGGCAAGCCTGAACTCAGCGCAAGGGGATTCTCCATGGCCCCGGGCAAGAAGAGCCTGCGGATAGAGGAGGAGAATGACGAAGGCTCTGTAGTGATGAACGTGGATGCCGAAGGCAGGGTTGTCGTAGTTGTTTACGGCGACGACACGCTGACCATAGAAAGGGGCGAGTCAACGATAACCATAAGGGAAGGCTCCGTCTCTGCGGAAACGGAGGCTGAGCTTGAATGGGACGGCCAGAGCCTGCTGGTGCAGAAGGGCAACCGCAAGGGCAAGGTTGTAGTGCTGCCTGAAAGCGCGTCAGATTCGGCGAGGACGCATGCGCTGTTCTTCACAGTGCAGGACGTGAAGCTGGACGTAAGCGAAGATGGCAAGGTAGTCTACACCGTGAAGGGAGTGCAGAAAGGCAAGCTGCTCGGGCTGTTTGACGTGGAGCTCGAGGGCGACGCGGACGTTGACGCATCAAGCGGCACCGTAGTCAGGATAAACAAGCCATTTTGGGCAGCGCTGGTCTTTTAAGCCAAAAACCGGGGGCGTAGCGCACCCCCTTTACCTTTATTTTGTTATTTCCGTGTCAAAATCCGGGGGTGAGGGTATGAGTTGCATAATATGCGGGGAAAGCAGGGATGACGTGGAGTTCCTGTGGCGCTACAGGGACATCACGATAGGCTTCTGCTACAACCACATGGCCGAGTACATAGACACGATAAGAAGCTCTGGGTTTGTCAACTAAAAACTCAAAACCTTTCTGCCAGCCCCATAATATAACTGCTTATAACAGGCCATGTGACAGAAATCGTGGCGGCATGGTAAATAAAACTCGTCCTCAGCGTATCCGGATCGTTGAAGCTATCATCCATCACAGCTGAATAAAGGCCTGTATAAGGAAACCAGTATTTCCATCTGGGCGCCTGTTTTCTCCCGTCCAGGCCATCAAATGGTTCCATATCAAATACTTAGCTGCTGTCATATAAGACTTTAATCCTTCCCACCCTAATTCTAATCATGCCCTACGTTTCCCACCCGCTGATCAAGCCAGATTCAATAGAGAGCAGGTCCTACCAAGAGAATGTGGTGCAGGAGGCGCTGAAGAGGAATGTGCTATGCGTGTTCCCCACGGGGCTTGGGAAGACGCCGGTGGCGGTGATAGTGGCGGCGCACAGGCTGGAGAAGTATCCTGGCAGCAGCATACTCGTGCTTGCGCCCACCAAGCCCCTCACAAACCAGAATTATGAGGTGTTCAGGAAGTTCCTTAACCTGGTGGGGGATGGGGACCCGTTCCAGGTGGTGACGGGGACCATACCTCCTGAAAAAAGGAAGGGGTTATACCGCACAAAGAAGCTCCTTTTCGCGACCCCGCAGACCATCCACAATGACCTCAAATCGGGCATAATATCGCTGAAGGATTTCTCCCTCCTGGTAACGGACGAGGCGCACCATTCCGTGGGCGGCTATTCCTATCCGTATATTGCGAAGAGGTACCTGGAGGAGGCGGAGCACCCAAGGGTGCTTGCGCTGACAGCATCCCCCGGCGCGACCAGGCAGAAGATAGAGGAGATATACAAATCGCTGGGGCTTGAGGCCATAGAGATAAAGACGGAGAGGGACGAGGATGTCAGCCCTTACGTGAAGGAGAAGTACATTGAGTGGGTCTCCGTTGACCTGCCGGAGAGCTTCCTGCAGATAAAGAAGCTGATAGAGGGGGTTTATTTTGAGAAGCTGAACAGCATAAAGCGCATGGGTTTCAGGAAACCCGTGAAGCTGATAAACAGGAGGGATCTGCTGAACCTGCAGGTGGCGCTGCAGAAGCAGATTAGCAGGGGGAACAGGGCAGCCTTCGGGATGGTTTCAACTGTCGCGCAGGCGATAAAGCTTGAACATGCCCTCATGCTGCTGGAAACGCAGGGCATAGCCGTGCTTGAGAACTACTGGAAGAAGCTGAGGGAGGACCAGTCAAAGGGCGCGCTGGCCATTGTGAACGACAGGAGCATCTCAAACGCCATGTGGCTCACCCGCGGGCTGCACGAGTCAGGCTCCACCCACCCAAAAATGGGCAAGCTGCTGGGCATAGTGAACAGGGAGCTGCTGGAAAACCCCAACAGCAGGATAATAGTATTCGCCACCTACAGGGAAACGGTCAAGGGGATAGCCGCGGCCTTGGGCAACCTGCAGAACGCAAGGCCCTTTGAATTCATAGGCCAGAAAGGCGGCCTCACGCAGAAGGAGCAGATAGCGAGGCTTGAGCGCTTCAAGTCAGGCGAGTACAACATACTCGTGGGCACGAGCATATCCGAAGAAGGGCTTGACATAGCCAGCGCCAACATAGCCATATTCTATGAGCCTGTCCCCTCGCCCCTCAGGGCGATACAGAGGCGCGGCAGGGTGGGCCGCGCGGATGTGGGCAGGGTGATAATCCTCATGGCCAAGAACACGCGTGATGAGGCCTACCACTGGTCAGCCGTACAGAAGGAGAGGAAGATGAAGGACACGCTCCTTGATATGCGCGGCGGGCAAGAAAATGAAAAATGACAGTTAGTCGCTGGCAGCTGCAGAGATGTATTGTTCCGCGGCCTTTTGCAGTTTCAATAGTTTACCCTTCATGTCCTGGAATATGGCATCATTCGGGTCTGCATCTGATAATAGGATGTCAAAGGCCACACCCGTCCCGCTTCTCCTATCTCTTCTTTCCCTGAGGGCTGCGAACCCGTATTTTGGCACCTCAATGAGGTACAAATGTGCCTCCTCCCCGGCCTGCCCAGAAGCTATGTGGTAGCGCTCGGCTATACTGTTTTTGCCGTAATCTGTTAGTATTCCCATGAGGTCGCTCTTTACTTTGCCATGCCTGTCATGTATTGTGAGATGCAGCATGCATAATATTGCATTGCCTACCTGCTTAATAACCTATGCCGGGGGGATACGTCAATCGTTAATTTCAGTGTCTTGGAGCACTTTTAAGGAAGGGATGCCTATATAAACGGGTCGTAACCTTTATATAGGGGTAATCCATATATATTAGTAATTTATATTCACTAAAGGGGGGTAACAAATTTCTATACCCCTCGTGGAGATGCGCATGACTCCAGGTAAGAGGCGAGAGGCCATGCAGATGGTGGAAGAATCCCAGCCGCAGCAAGCGCAGAGGGGGGCGGTGAAGTGCCCAGAATGCGGTTCTACAAAGATAATATATGACGCCACCAGGGGGGAGTCCGTATGCGGCTCCTGCGGTTCAGTCCTGAAGGAGAGCATGATAGACCTCACGCAGGAGTGGAGGGCCTTTGATGATGACCAGAGGAGCAGGAGGGTCAGGACAGGGGCTGCCCTCACGCCCACCAAGCACGACCAGGGGATAACCACCGAGATAGGCAAGGGCAGGGGCGAGCTCTTCAAGGTGGCCTCAAAGAAGAGGGCGCAGTATTACAGGCTGACAAAGTGGCACAAGAGGCTGATTAAGTCAAAGGACAGGAACCTTTCATTCGCTTTCTCGGAGCTCCAGAGGCTTATCTCATTCCTGCACCTTTCCAGGGCAATACACGAGAAGGTGGCCAAGCTCTACCAGCAGGCCGTCAACAAGGGCCTGGTCAGGGGCAGGTCCACGGAGAGCATAATAGCCGCACTGCTTTACACGACCTGCAGGGAGGAGGGCGCCCCGAGGACGCTGGACGAGATTTCCAAGGCCTCCGGAATCAACAGGCGTGAGATAGGCAAGACCTACAGGTACATAGCAAGGAAGCTGAGGATAAGGATCCTGCCTGCCAAGGCGCAGGATTACGTCCCCAGGTTCGGCTCGCTCCTTGGCCTTACGGAGAAGGTCCAGGTAAGGGCGGTGGAGGTGCTGGACGACGCCGGCAAGCAGGACGTCACTTCAGGCAAGGGCCCGATAGGGGTTGCCGCCGCTTCATTGTACATAGCCGCCGTCCTTGAGGGCGAGAAGAAGGCGCAGAGGGAAGTTGCGGACGCCATAGGCGTTACCGAGGTTACCATAAGGAACCGCTACAAGGAGATAGTGGAGGCCCTGGGCATCAAGGACAAGGTTGAGGAGCTGGTGAAGGAGGAGGAGGAAGCGGAGCTCCAGAAGAGGGCCGATGTTGAAAGGAGGACAAGGGAGGAGACCCTCAGGGCGCAGGCCCTTTCAACCAGGGCGGCTCAGAAGGAGGCCAAGAGGGCGGGAAGGATGGCGAAGGTCAGGATTGCAAAGAAAAAGAAGCTCAAGGCAAAGCCCAAGCTGACGAGGAAGCTGAAAAAGAAAGCTCCCAGGAAGAAAGCCAGGAAAGTTAAGGTAAAGAAAGTTAAGGCCAGACCCAAGATTAAGAAGAAAATAACGAAATCCAAGCCAAGAAAGGCAGCCAAGAGGAAAATCAAGGCAAAAGGCAGGAAGAGGAAGAGATAAATCACTTCAATATCTCATTCGTGATATCAACCCTTGTATCCACAAAATTCCCCTTAACCGAACCCTCTGAATTTACCCATACCTTTTCAGGCACAAACCTGAAGATCCTCCTGGGAAACAGTTTCAAGAATTCCCTCGGGTGCTTTGGCTTCTTGTTTTTCCTGCCGTACAGCAGTTTCAGCGCCTTTATTATCTCCCCTATATTTTCAATGCCCAGCTGGTAGGCCTTTCCTTTCATGTAGACGCCAAAGCCGGCCCCTTCTGGCGCAGCAGAATCATAAATGACGACAAAGACATTCTTGTTTTCCCTGATGTTCCTGGAGTGCTGGTTCTCTGTCCATGAGCACCAGTAGAAGGTATAACTCTTATCAAATGCAGAGTAGACAGGAGAATTCCAGGGCTCGCAGTTCTTGCTGGCGGTTGCAATGGTTATGTACAATATCTTGCGTATGCGTGCCTTAGCCTGGATTGCCAAGTCTTTGGTGTCCCCAGCCATAGTTATAGTATCCATATGGGGTTAAATGTCTTCCCCTAAAACAGCAACAACGCCATCCCGGCCAGCACCAGCATGCTGCATATGTCCGCTATGGATGTGGTTATGGGTATCAGGAAGTTGTTGGGATCCTCGCCTCGCCTGTAGATGAAGATGCCGCCGATGACTGATACCACGAATATTATTGATACCAGGACGGCTGTCGTGGCCACGGAGACCATTATCAGCCTGAACACCTCCGAAATCAGGAGCGGATATCCTCGTGCCAGTGCGATTATGGAGGAGATTACGCCCACATACACGGAGCAGATTAACGCGACAAGCAGCACCATTACAAGGAGGTTGTACAGGTCCCCCGATTTCCACCACCGCGGGTCAAAGGGCCTGGAATACCCGCGGACTTCTCTCATGTAAAGGCTTGTGGTGAACTTTGAGGACACTATAGTCCCGAAATTGCCTATCATGCCGTTGACTGTCGGCAGCAGGATGAGGAGGGGGAGCACGGCGATGAACTTTTCCTGTATTGACTCTATGCCTAGGCCGCCTATGGAGCTGAGAACTGATGTTAGGACGAGTATCTTTATGCTCTCCCTGAGGATGACGTGGGACACGTGCGACCTTGGGCCATATTCCTTCATGTAGAAGAGTGTCCTGTAGGATATCCTGTGTTTCTTGTGTATGTGGTGGACCAGCGGGTGGTGGTGCTTCCTCTTCAGCTCCGCCAGGGTCCTCTTGTGTTTCAGGCTTATGCGCTTATGCCTTGTCATACCACCACCATCGCCAGCAGGAGGGAGAATATGCTCACTACGTCGCCAAGGGTTGTGACATACGGCCCCATTATGTTGTTCGGGTCTTCCCCTCTCCTGAACAGCCAGAATGTCGTCATGACAGTGGCGGGTATCTCTATCACGTTTGACAATAGGCCGGCTATCAGCGCGACAAGTATTATGGCTGTTATGGCCTTGCCGAAGACCAGCCAGCTTAGAAGGAAGGCGGCGCCGCCAAGCACAAGGCTGACGCACACGGCCAGCAGCAGGGCTGCCATCACGTTGCCCCTTAGTATCCTGTTGCCCTTCACCTGCGGCCTCATTGCCTCAAGCCACAGGCCCGAGCTCAACCTTGCGGACAGCGAGCCTGATATGCTCCCCCTCATCTCAAGGAAGCCAGGCAGGAGTATGAAAAGGCCGGGTATCAGGTACGCCTTGTCTATGGCGAAGCTGAGGAGGGAGCCGGCAAACAACCCTCCTGTGACAGAAAAGATGTTCGCAAACAGTATTTCCCTGAAGTCAGAGCGCCTGCTTCTTGCCCTGCTTTTGCCTGGGCGCCTCCTGGCCATAATATAGTTTATATTGCCCGCCTAAAATATTGGTTATGGGCAATGGAAAGAAGGTGATGGTGGGCGGGAAGTTCAACATCATACACCCCGGTCACATATGGTTCCTGAAGAAGGCCAGGTCCTATGGGGACAGGCTCGTGGTGGTGGTTGCAAGCGACAGGACAATACTGAAAAATCACCAGCCTTTGGTATTCTCCGCGAAGGAGCGGAAATCCGTCATAGAAAGCCTATCTTTTGTTGACAAGGCGGTAATAGGAGACCCAAAGGATTTCTTCAGGGTGGTTGAGAGGGAGAAGCCTGACATAATAGTGTTGGGCTATGACCAGCACAGGGACCTGGCATGGCTCAGGGAAAGGATTGGAAGGGGCGGCAAGCCTGAAGTGGTGATGGTTAGGACGAGGCTTGGGGATTATTCAACAAGCAAGATAATAGGCAAAATAAAGAAAGCAAATAAAGGGTAGCAGTCATTTACTCTTCTTCTTCCCCTTCCTCTTCTTCCCAGTCTTCGTCGTCTTCTTCCCAGTCATCATCGTCGTCTTCCTCTTCCTCTGCGAAGAATCTTTTCATTTGTACACCCCCATTAAAGATATCATTTGATGCATTTTGTGGTATATTATTGAGCGATAAG
>JACQIG010000069.1 GCA_016198605.1 Candidatus Aenigmatarchaeota archaeon
AGTTCATATTCCAAAAATTTGGAAAGTGGCTATATGTTTGCGACTAAAACCAAAATGTTCTATGATGTTCTTAGGGCGACAGGAGCCTTCACAAGCCTTAAAGCTGTGGAAATAGCAGGAAAAATAGGCATAAAGAAAAGCGGTGCTTATGCACTTTTGAAAATGTTTGAAGAAAAGGAGTACATAAGGGAGATTCCAAGAAACGAGAGGATTATATTTGACGAATTGGAAGAAGGTTTTGTAGGGTATGCATTTAGGCGTTTAAGAAGGAATAAAGTGCAAAAAGCAAAGTTGTATTGGTTCGTTTATTCTAGACTTATACAAACTGATAAACTCATTGAGACACATGTTCAGGACGAGTTTCATTATCCTTTTCCTCTTTCAGAATTTCTTTAACAATTTCCTTGAGTATTGTTTTTACATCCACTCTTAAAATAGCTCTATTCATCACCTTATTGCCGAAAGCGACTTTTGTGGGAGTGAAGCAGATGGGACAGGTGTCCAGCCTTGAGGGTATTAAGTTCTGGCATCTGTCGCACTTCTTTAGGGTCTTTTCTGGGGTTTCTTTGGTGGTTTCTATGCCGTGTATTCGCTTAATGGCCTCTTTTAGCTGGGTCTTGCTTCTGAATATGTAGTGGCGTGCGACCTTGCTTCCTACAGCCCATCCCATCTGCTGTTCAAGGATGCTCTGATTGAATCCAGGTTCTTGGCTCAGATGGGTGGCCCTGCTGCGCCTTATGTGCTGCTGGGTAATTGGTTTGTTCTTGATTCCAGCCAATTCTGCTGTCTCCTTCATTTTCTGCAGAATCCATGCCTCTGAGAAACTGGTATGCCCCCTGCTATGGGGTCTCAGCCAGAGGAGGCTTTCAGGATCGTCTTTGTGCGGGTGAGACTGAATCCATGCAGCGAGATATGGGTGAGAATCCACGAGAAACAGCTCCCTGTAACCCGTTTTTCCGTAAACCTTTATGGAAACAAGGTCTTCATCAAACTGCAAGCTATTGATTCTCATGCTGAGCTGTTCAAAGATTCGCAATCCTGCTTCCCATGCAACGGAAATATAAGCCTTAAGCATCAAGCTAGATGCTGATTCTATCATCTTATCTATTTCTTGCTCGGTAAGCATTGATTCCGGGATTTTCTCAAGATTTCTCTTGTGAATTCCCAATCTTATCCACCTTACATTCTCAGGATAGAATTCCCCATTCCCTTGTGAAATCTTGTAGAATTTCTTGAGGGTTATCTTAAAATCTCTCTTTGTTTCTTCCCCATATTTCTCACCAACCTCTATTGTAAAGTGGTTCAGCAGCCTTTCCAGGTCTTCCCTGGTAGCTTCACGGAAGGGTTTTCCCAGGAAAATCCCAAATTTGGAGAGGTAATTCAGGTATTTTGCCACCCTTTTGGGTGTTATGCCCTCTGCTAAGCAGGACTGTGCAAATTTTTCTATCTCCTGCTTTTGTATTGCAGAAATGAGCTTGTCCTTGCAAATAGAAGCCATCTTGTTCTTGTATAGCACCTTCTCTTTTTCAGGCGTGCCGTATCGCATTACAGTATAGCTGTTCCTCTCTTCCATATGCCATCATTCTCCGGCTCATATAAGTTTATTGATGCTTTTTGGAAGAGAGTTTCGGTTTTCTTAAGCGCCCTGGGCGGGATTTTCACGCAACAACCGCAACTCAAGATTTTTCTCAGGGAATAGGGCGGTAAAGGGACGCGGAAGTTGTTAACTCCTGTGGTCCCTTTGCGCTTTGAACCCGCGTCAAGAGCGTTCTGCATGAGCTTTTTTCGTTTCCTCAAGTGGAAGCCGTAATCGAACTGCGAAGCAGTGAGATAGGCTCCATTTTTGATTGAGCTTTTTTCAAAAAAGCTCACTGACAGGCTCTTATGCTAGACCGCTACACCACCAGAGCGTTTCGTAATGGATTATGATGAATGCGATATAAATACATTAGAGCCTAGTTGTTTGATTAATATGCGCACATAATACTGTATAGTGGGCCCATAGCTCAGTCTGGTAGAGCATCCGAGATGTGCTCTGCAGTTGAGGCATCCGATGAGGCTTTTAATATCATGCGCATTAAAAGCGTGTTTAGGGGCCTTGCCCCGATGACAGAAGAGACCGGGTGGTCGTGGGTTCGAATCATGGCTTTTTCAAAAAAAGCCGTGGAGCAAAAAGGAGGCTAAATTTGCTTCGCAAATTTTACGCCTTCCACGTGCAACTGGAAGCCGTAATCGGAGCGAAGCGGAGATAGGCTCCATTTTCGCTCAAGCCTTTTTGAAAAAGGCTTGCGGAAATCCCACTGGGCCCATAAGCTTTATTTAACGGCGTTATATCAATATTGGCAGCCGTCTGGAGCCGAAACTACAAGGAGCAGGCTTATATATAAAGTCTTTCAATAATTATCCCCGTGGCAGCCAGATTTGCCAATATTAACTGCAAAAGGCGAGTGAAATTATGAGCCCATACCCAACCAGTAAGTTAGGCAGGCTTTACATATTTGGAATGGGCGGGACAATATCCAGCGGCAAGACAAGAAACGGCTATAAACCCGTGTTTGCCATCGAGCAGATGGTTGATGAGGTCTTGCGCACGCATCCCACACTGAAGGATTTCATAGGGGACATAAGAATAAAGCAGCTGATGAACATTGACAGTTCCAATATGGGACCCAAAGGGTGGGCACGAATCTCCAGGGCATTCTACACCGCAATCAAAGAGGCCAGGGATGATAATCTAACGGTTGGCATTGTAGGTACCCACGGGACAGACACAATGGTGCATACAGGCTCTTCGGTCTCCTACATGGTGGAGAACCCTGGATGCCCTATTGTGCTTACCGGGTCGCAGAGAGGCTGGACGGAGGCTGGAACAGACGCAAAAAGGAATCTCTATTTTTCCATCAGGGCCACACTGGAACCCATGGGTGGGGTTTATGTTGGCTTCCACAACAAGCTGACAAGGGGGACAAGGACAAAGAAGACCGAGACGCCAGAAACGTCCACCAACTTTGACATATTCAAGCCAACGAATGTGGATTATGATGGCGCCCTAATAGAGGATATATTCAAGTTGTCATCTTATGCGCTATCCCGTTACAACCCCTCCAGCAAGATAAAGCTGGATGACAGGATCCTCCCGGGCAGCGTCAAGATGATAAAACTGGAGCCTGATGATAAGCATAAGGAGTTTGATCACATAATAGAAGACGGATACAGGGGTGTCATAATAGAGGCCTTCGGCCAGGGCGGCGCGCCCATAAAGAACGGCAGCTCAGTCATCCCGAAGATAAAAGAACTGGTCAAGAACAACGTGCTGGTTTTTGTAACAAGCCAGACCGGGCAGGCTATTGATATGGAGAGGTATGAAGTCGGCAAGAAGTTGCTGGATGCGGGGGCAAGACCTGGACGTGACACGAATCCAGAGGCGCTTTATACAAAAAAGATGTGCGGGTTTGGCCGCTATGAGGACACAAAAGATGTTGAGAAATTCATTTACACTGATATTGCGGGGGAGATTGACGAAGAGAACACCGGAGAGTATGAAACACCCATAGCCGAAGCTTGCATACTGCGCGGGCTTGCCGACAAGAGGATCCGCGGGCAGATTCTTGGTGATATTGGCCTGGTTAGGGCTAGAAACTAGACAACACTATCATCGTCTGCGTCTTGTCCACGCCGTCAATGCCCCTGAGGTATTTTATTATGAAGTCGTTGAGCTGCTCCACGTTGTCAACCCTCACGGTCAGCACTATGTCGCTCCCGCCTGTCACGATGCAGACGTCCTCAACCGCGGGGTTCCTCCTTACCTCCTTCGCGAGCTCTATCTGGGAGACCTTCCTGCCGTCAGGGAGGACATAGCTGACTGTCATCAGGATTATTGCCGTTATGTCCTTGCCAAGCTTCTTGTGGTCTATGTCAACCGTATAACCCTTTATGACGCCTAGCTTCTCCAGCCTCTTTATCCTGTTGTGGACGGTGGTCACAGGTATCAGCGTCCTTTTTGATATCTGCTGGGTGGTGAGCTTTGAGTTTTCCCTAAGCAGGCCAAGGATACTGACATCCTTTTCATCTAGTGCTTCCATGATGGAATATTATTCCAAGGGTTTATAAGCCTTTGCCGCGCATTTGGAAAGATGTTAGTTGATGGAAAATAATTCCAGTAATCCCCTGCAATAATGGATAAAACTGGATTATTTTCCACTAAAAATAGAATAGCTTTTTATACCCGCTCTGGCTATGTATGAATGGTCATTATGAGAGAAGACGTAGCCGGGCTCCTCAGGGAGCTTGGGATGCAGGAGTATGAGACCAAGGCTTACCTTACGCTGCTGGAGGGCGGCGTCTGCACGGCAGAGGATGTGAGCAATGGAGCAGGGATACCGCTGACGAGGGTTTACGAGACGCTATCGGCCCTGGAAAAGAGGGGCCTCATAGCCGTGGTCAACACCAGGCCGAAGAAGTACAAGGTAGCCTCCCTAAAGGACCTGGAAGTGCTTGTGGAGGAGAAGAGGGATAAGATGAGGAGCGAGCTTGAGAGGGCTGAAGGCATACTGAAGAAGATACACGAGGTTGCGCCCAGGCCTAACGGGAAGCACAGGGATGGCCAGCATTCCGAGGACATCTGGATAGTGAGGGGCAGGAAGAATTCAGTGAGGGAGATAAAGGAGGCCACGAGGAAGGCGAAGAAGAGCATACTCATATTCGCAGAGGACATCACATGGCTGCCTGAATTCAGGCCCGTGCTGCTTGACAGGATAAGGAGCGGCGTTGGCGTGAGGATACTGTGCCATGTCAATGACAGGACAATGAAGAGGGTGAAGGCCGCGCTTGGCATGGGTGCGGAGATCAGGAACTGGGAAATGAGGGGACTGAAGGGCAGCATCCTTGACGGGAGGATTGCCCACCTGGTCTGCAAGACGCCGAAGCCCGGCGTGAAGGAGGAGGCGTACTACGGCATGCCGGGTAACGACACGCTGTTCGCTTACGAGACTATCACCATGCACAACCCTGTCCTGATAAGGGTGTTCAAGACCTATTTTGACTCGTTCTGGAAGACGGGGAAGGACCCGGGTATGGCGTGACAACTGCATAGTATGTAATATTTATATATCACTTGATATAAAAATATAGCATATGCTACAAAATTATAGCAGGTGGGGGGTATTGAGGGTGTTTTTTGATGACCCTAACCCAAAGGAAGGGTTTACGATAAGGTGGATATCAAAGGAGATTGGGCTTTCCCAGCCCTCTGTAAAGCTTCATCTTGATGAGCTTTCAAAAACAGGCCAGTACGGCTATCCGCTTGTGATGAGGGAGAAGGGAAGGACATACCCAACATACTGGGCCAACAGGGCAAGTGAATTTTTCAGGTTCTATAAGAAAATTGACATGATATTCAGGATCAGGGAGTCAGGACTCCTGGATTTGCTGTCAAGTAGATGCGACCCTGACTGCATAATCCTTTTCGGCTCTGCCTCGCGAGGGGAGGATTTGATGGGTAGCGATATTGATATTTTTGTGGCTTCGGAAGAAAAGAAGCTGGAGCTGGGCAGGCATGAGAAGGGATTGAAAAGGAAAATAAGCCTGCATTTCAGCGGTAATTTCAGCGGGCTTCCTGATGAGCTCAAAAACAATATAATAAACGGCATAATGCTGCAGGGCTACCTGAAGGTGTTCTGATGGATGATCTTGTGGAAACCACCCCAGACAAAGAAAGGGCGAAGAGCCTTATAGCCATGGCAAGGCTTAGGCTGGAGTCTGTGGAGCTTATGAAGAAGGCCGGGCTGGAGAAGTTCAGTTCAAAAATAATAGAGGAGTATTATGAGTCTGTGCTTGAGCTGGTTACTGCAATAATGTGCATTGATGGTCGGAAGACCAGAAGCGATGCCACCGGTGCCCATCTTGCAAGCATAGCCTACATGAGGACTTACAGCGCTGGGAGGCATTGCACAAAAGAAACTTGTGCAGCCCCGCTAGTGCAGTCGGGTTAATTAATACGCAAGCCAATATTATAACCGGAGCTGTTTTTATGCGCAAGGTGACCAGGGCACAGAAAGAAAGCCTGCAGCAGGCAATATCCAGGGCTGTGGTGGCAAAATACGGCAAGACTATCCCTGAGTGGATGGAGGTTTTCAGGAAGGACAAGGTCCACGAGAGGCAGTCCGGGGAGGCTGTCCACTTCGTCCAGAACAAGTATGGGCTGCCCCACGGCTATGCGGTCTTCCTGCTGGCGAAGTTTGATGAGAAAACAAGATGAAAGCCCCCAATTAATATGTGTTCTCAGACAATAATACTACATGCTTGAGTCCCTGCTCAGTTGGGAGGAGATAAACGACAAGCCATGGCTTCTTTTCGTGTGGGCCCTGATAATAGGGACTGTAGCAGTCCTGATAAGCCTGCAGGTGTCCTTTGAGGCCGGCGTGGCAGGCTCCCAGGTGAACCTCACGGGCATATTCGCCATAATATTCACGGAGATCCCCTCCATCTACCTCATGACCATGCTCATAAAGAAGGAGGAGAGGCTGGAGGAGAAGTATGTCCGTGAGCATTACATGAAGGGCTTCTGGATAAGGCACGAGAAGGACGCGATAATGCTGCTGCTGTACTTCGCAGGGCTGACGCTGAATTTTGCCCTGTGGTCGTTCTTCCTGCCGCCGGACACGTTCCAGATACAGCTTGAGAAGATAAACCAGATAAGGGGCAGCGTCTCCGGCAGCGCCACGGCAGCGGCATCCTCAGGCATCCTGGGATTCGTCTCAATATTCTCCAACAACATGCAGGTCCTGCTGATCTCCTTCCTGTTCTCCTTCGCCTTTGGGGCGGGCGCAATATTCATACTCACCTGGAACGCGTCAATATTGGGCGTCTTCATAGGCCAGCTCTCAAAGACCGTGTGGGACATACCGGCAGTGAGCGCGGCATTCCTGCCGCACGGCATACCCGAGATAGCCGGATACCTGATAGCCGGCCTGGGCGGCGGCATAATTTCCGCCGCCATGATAAGGAAGGTCCCCTCCGGCACGCTCAGGATAATACTGCTTGACGGGCTCAAGCTGCTCCTGGTGGGGGCACTGCTCATAGTATTCGGCGCCCTGGTGGAGGCCCTGGTCTCAGGCCCCGCGCTGGTTGTGATATTCTTCGCTGAGGTGGCGGTCCTTGCGGCGCTGTTCGCCTCAATAACGCACAAGAATCCGCTGGAGCCCTGAAAGTGTCATCCTTAGCCATAAAGCAGAGAATCTGTAATCGAATTCACTTCCTGGGTGACAGACCAAGTCATTGAATGTGGCCGGGGAATACCAAAGATATTCTCCCAAAAATAAATGAGCTTTCTCCAGTCTACTGCTCCCTTATATTGTGTGTGATTTCTTGTATTCGTGCATGCTGAAATTTCCATTAAGGTGGTATGATATTAGCATTTAACGGCGGCTGTCTTGCCGCCCACAGACCCCGAAATTATTCTGTATTCGCATATGTCCCCAGACGCGCAGCCGGTGTCCATGAATTTGGCAGAGCCGCCAGGCGGGATTGTGGGGGAATCAAAAGATGGCTGCAATGTGCCACCAGAGGTCTTGGACACTATCAGCTCGCCGCAGCTATATCTGCTGCCCGATCCCCTGCAAGCCTGCGCATGCTCATGTATCTCATCTGAGCTAAGGGCCCGATTATATATCGCGACCTCGTCCATGAATCCTGTGAAGTTTGACGGCGGCGCAAAAAACTGCTTGCCAAGGAAAAGGTCAACAGTGCCGCTCATTAAACCGGATCCAGATCCAGCGGAGATCGTCCCCACCACCACGCCATTCAGGTACTGTTTTCCAACACCAGAGCTGCCGTCATACACAACCGCCACATGCGACCAGTTATCCAAAGGCAGCACTTCATTCTCTGGAAAATTTTTTGCGAAGCCAGTCGCATTATAAATCCTCCCCCAAAGCCTGCCAAAAGTGGGGCCTGCCAGATTGCGCACCCAGATCCCGCCCCAGGAAAAATTTGTTGCGTCGTCGCGCTTGCTTATTATCCCGGGATTGTCGGTAGTCCCGTATCCAGCAATATCAGGCCTTACCCAGACCTCCACTGTTATGTTGCTTGGAGGGTTGAGGGTTGGGTGGTCTGGTATCCTCACAATGTCGTTGCCGTCAAACTTCAGGCACGAGCCAGCGAGGCAGTCGCTTCCTGATATCTGTAGGGGATCGTTTGGCTCGGCGGAAGTTGAAAATCCGAGGATGCCGTTGTTGCCGGTGCCGCTCTCATCGGAGACCGTGTCCCCGGAGATGGATTCAAAGTCAAAATACAGGACAAGGGAAGTTTCTTTTTTGATTGCCTGCGGAATGTCTATGTCCCGCGTCCCTGTTCCGCTCAGGATCAGCACAGCACCAGAGCCACCTGAATCACAATAAGCATCTGTCACCTGAAGTGTCTTCTGCGTAAGCGAGCCGAAATATATTGACAGATATGTATACGCGGCGCCTGACAGAGCTATGGTTATGAGTAAGAGGATTATGATGGATATTATGGGCGTTATTCCTTTCATGCTAATAGTATATTGTTTGCTCGGGGTTAATGAAATGCTTTTGCAATGTGGTGATGGTAAAGGCTGCTACTGCTGGTATGTGACCACCAGCTTCGGCCTTATTGAGGCGGTCGTATATTCAGAGGAAGCGAAGTGCTTGCCGCTGCTGGAAGAGCCTTCCCCGGAGCTTATTATCACCAGGCCGTTGTTCTGCCAGGACCCTGATTTCCAGTTCTGGACGGCGCTGGTTATGGCCCACCTGTATTTAGTGCTGGAGCATCCTGTCACTGGCGTTGAGGCTACTGGTGTTGACAGCCTGTCAAAGCCCGTGCCGTCGCCGGAGTTGTCGGAGCCTGATGAGGAGGCAGAGGACGCTCCTGGGGAGCCCCAGTCGCTGGGGTAGTTCCAGTAGTTCCATGAGGAGGCCGTGTTGGCCGTGCCTGTGGCCGGCCCTGCGCCTTCAACCCAGGGCTTGAGCAGCCTGTAGGCTGAGAGTGTGAATGTGTCCCCTGAGTTGGTTGATACGCATGTGAGCTCCATTGTGGCGGATGTGATTGTAGAGCCTGCGGGTATTGCGGACAGGTCAAACTTTATGAGGCCTCTCTGGGGCTTGTCTCCGCCGAACTTGTCGCCCAGTGAGAGAAATGCGTACCCGCCCTTGTTAAGCGTCCTGTCCGTGCCGAACGTGCCATCCATCAGGTTGTCCTCTGCGGCCGTTATGTTTATTGCTCCAGAGCTGCCGCCACATACGCCATCTTCGTCTGTCTGGCCGTCGCAGTCGTCATCCACGTTGTTGCAGGTCTCTGCTGTTGGGGAGCCTGGGATGCAGGCCGGGGTGTATGAGCCGGCAGAGCAGGTCTGGCTGATGCTGCGGAAGCATGCGCCTGTGCCGCAGGTTGCCGTCC
>JACQIG010000067.1 GCA_016198605.1 Candidatus Aenigmatarchaeota archaeon
AGGACGGTGGACATCAGTATTATTGACACCCATACCCTCAGGAGCATGCGCATGTTGGCCTTCTTCATCTTAGGCCTGAGAGGCTCGAAATGCCTGATGCCGCGGTCCGCATAACCGCCGAAAATCCTGACGGCCAGAGTCCTGTAACCCATGGTTTATTATTGTCGCAGCGGTAAAATAAGCTCACTTCTTTTTCCTCACTATGTTCCTGTGCCTTGCACACGCGGGGCAGGCGTACATCTTCTCATGCGTGAGCGAAAGCCCGAACCTGCCCCTCTCGCCCAGCTCCTTCCTCAGGACAGGGTCTGTTATCCTGAACCCCCTCATGGCGGGGAACGTCTTGTAGCGCGGCACGCTCCTTCCGCAGAACCCGCAGTTGACACTGGTCTCCCTCCCCCTCGACTTTGTGTGGTGCCACCCCCTCTTGTAATACTGCCCACCCATAGTCATTGTCTCCTTATCGATGTCGCTAGTGCCTCTTGTGTGATCCCTTAATACTGGCTTGCCGGCACCCACCCGCACGCCTTCATGCGCCCGCTAAACCTTGCGATCCTTGTGTATCAGCCTGAGCTGCCTTGACTTGCATTTCCTGCACTTTATCTTCTTTGCCTTCACTTTTGAGGCGTCGGCTTTTATCCTGCCCCCGCACTTCATGCATATGTACACCCTGCTGAAGAGCCTGGCCTCAGCTTCGGGGAATTTCTGCTTGGGCATTGCGTCACCATAATCTTTGCAATTACTACATATAAAGCCAGTTAATGCTTATATACATAAGTGTCCGGCTTGAATCTATATAGGCAAAGCGGTAGCTATGGACGGGATAATTCTGGTTGACAAGCCGCGGGGGATGACAAGCGGGGAGTGCACCAGACAGGTGGCCGGAAGGCTTGGCGCTGCGAAGGCCGGCCATGCAGGCAGCCTTGATGCCAACGCGACAGGCCTGCTGCTGATAGCCCTGGGCAGCGCAAGGAAGAGCATATCCTATTTCATGGGCCTTGACAAGGAATATGTCGCCCTCCTTAGGCTGCACGGCGATATAAAAAGGAGGGATGCAATTCCGGCTTTAATGAAATTCACGGGAAAGATAATCCAGGTTCCCCCCAGGAGGTCACGCGTTGCCAGGAGGCCCCGGGAGAGGGCCATATATTCCATAAGGCTTCTGAGCCTTGAGGGCAGGGACATGTCAATCAGGGTGAGCTGCGAGGCAGGGACTTACATGAGGAAGCTTGCCACCGACTTGGGGGCAGGCCTTGGCTGCGGGGCGCACCTGGTGGGCCTGAGGAGGACCAGGGCAGGCCCTTTCACGGAGAGCGACTGCGTGGATATTGGCGAGGTGTCAGAAGGGAAAGTGCTTACGCTTAAAGGCGCGCTGGCCATGCTGAATAAAGATAAATAACGATTTCTAAAGTATTTGCATGCAGAGATGGCGGAACGGCTTCAAGCCGGCGGCTTCAGCAGCCGCCCTTGCCGGAAACGCAGCCGCCTGCAGAGCGGCGTAACGGGGTTCGACTCCCCGTCTCTGCTTCCCAGTTAAACAACCCTTGACACTATCCATACGAAAACAAGGATCAGTATTCCTCCCAGCAGAAGCCCTATGGCAGGCGAGAGCTGCACAGTGCATTCGTCCACGAAGCCGTTGCAGTTGTCATCCGCGTAGTTGGAGCATATCTCTATTGCGGGCTCCACCCCTCCCCTGCAGCCGCTGAAAGTCCCATTTATGCATGTGCTCACCCCCGGGCTGCAGACGCCAACATCGCTCCCGCAGGGCCGCGTCTCACCTTCGGTGCACAGTGCCTGGCCATGGACTGGCGGCAAAACAATAATCAGTGCAGCCAGGGCAAGCAATACCAGCCTCATAATATAGTTTATAAAGCGCGCTAATAAACAGGAAATGTGTTCTTATGAAGGCGCCAGATGACATTGTCAAGCTCGCGATAAGGGAGACTCTCAGCAGGCAGAACATCAGGTCCCAGAGGGAGCTTGCAGAGATAGTGAACAAATGGCTCAAGCACGGCAACACCGGTTATGCCATATCCGAGAGGCGCATAAGGAAGCTCGCGCTGGAGATAAGCGGCCTGAGGATCATGCCCAGGACGAAGAAGGGCAGGATGCCTGCCCAATGCCCTGCATGCTCGGGGGAGCTGAAGAGGACATATACGAAGACCCTGAAGGGCAGCAGCATAGTATCAGAGCTTTACTGCGCAAGGTGCGGATACAGGGGGAAGCAGGGCAGGTGGCTGCCAAGGAACTACGAGTTCACATTGCGCTGAGCGTGGCTTTGTTTAATAAACCCTTAAACCGTCTTACCTTTAAACAGGATGCCTAAGGAGCATCATCTTTTGCAGCATCTGTCGTTATTGCTTCCCCTTTCTTTATAGCCCTAAGAGCAATGTCGCATCCATCCGTAAGATCCTGGACCGTATTGGGATCAGGAGAATGATTTACATACCTTTCAGGAGATGGATAAAGATAGAGCCTTCCCCAATGATTATGGACAGAATTTTTCTCCAGTTCCGGAAGCTTTTGAAATTCTTTCCTTGTCAGAGGCTTAAGGTTATATCTTATTACCACTTCATTTTTCTTGAAACCCCTCGCAGCAAATACTCCTTTGCCAAACATTTCCCCCTTTCCTATAAAAACATCAGTCATAAGAATTCCATCTGAAAGTGACTTTTAAACAGTTGCTTATTAAACAAGACCCGCTGAGCGTCATTTCTTTATGATACCAATGATACCGCCCACTATCCCTATTATCGCGCCCATTGCGAAGGATCCCATGCTCACAAAGCTCAGCATGGCCAGCACCAGTACGAATACGCCGAATATGCGCGCCTTGGATGGCCTGGCCAGCATGAAGAACGCTGCGGCAAGCATGCCCACCGCGAGTATGAGGGTTATTATGGACAGGATTGAAAGCTCAAAGCCAAGGCTGAAATCCAGGCCGGACAGCGGGACACGCGGTATTATGTCGGCATTGGACGTCACCAGCATCATTATCGCATTCACCATCAGGAAAAGCGCCCCTATGAAGGAAACTATGAAGCCTACAAGTGCCTTGCCTGTCTTGGGTTTCCCTTGGGGCATCGCAGATGAGGCCAGAGGGGGCTGCCACTGCTGGGAGGGCTGGAAAGGCAGCTGCGGCCGCTGCATGGGCATCATGGGCATTGGCCTGGGGCCCTGCATGACAGGCCGCGGCATGACGGGCATCTGTGGTTGAGGCCTGGGCTGCTCCTCGGCAAACTTCATTATCTCCGAGACCTCCGCGGTGGTATAACCCGCGTCAAGAAGCGCGTATTCTATTTCCTCCATTGAGAACCCGGCCTTGACCTGCTCCCGGACGTACCTCACTACCTCAGAACTAACCATATGGTTTAATTTCTAAAGGCCGGCTTATATACTTGAAAACACAGCCTAAGAAATGCGGTTCGTAGCAGGCCAGCTCTTCAGGCATGCCTTGTTGGCCCCTCAAAGACAGGGCCGTAAATCCCATTTGCCATTCCTACCGTCACAGACCTTCCAGCGCCTTCTCCACATCCCCGTGCTCCTTCAGGAACTTCCCAAGGCCTATTATCAGCCACGGGCAGTATTTCTCCGGGCTGGCCTCCATGTCATTCTCAAGCTCCCTTATGTCAACGAACCGGTGGTCCGCAATCTCTTCCTTGTCAGGCCTCAATTCCCCGCCGATTTTGCCCACGAGGAAGGCGCATATCTCGTTCTCCCCTCCTATGTCCTTGTATGGGACCTTGTAATGGAACTTGAAAATGTATTTCACCCTGGCAGTTATCCCAAGCTCGTCAGGGAGCCTCCTCTCGCCGGCCTGCTCGTATGTTTCCCCGTCATGGACATGGCTCGCTATTGAGCCGTCCCAGTAGCCTGGCCAGAGCTTCTTCTCCAGGCTCCTCTGCGTTATCAGAAGCTGGCCCTTCCCGTTGAACAGCGCGACCATGTGGGCCCTGTGCAGCAGGCTGTCGGGCTCGTGGCAGCGCTCCTTTGTCTCGTGGCCTACGGGGTTGTCATTCTTGTCAACCAGTATCAGCATTTCAGCCATAGCTATCGCTTTGCCGAATAAGTTTAAATAGTTTGTTTACAATTATAATCTGCTGGTGAATTATGTCAAAACCGCTTCTGTTCGCGCTGGTTCTTTCCGCGCTCATTATCGCCTCCCCGGCATACTCCCAGCCGGTGGAGATATCCATAGAGCCTGCGGGGGCAGAGGCGATGATAAACACGCAGGCCACGTACCAGCTTGAAATAACCAACAACCAGAACTTCCCGCTGGAGGCAATAATCACGGTGCGCGGCCCGCACCTGGAGTGGCTGAGCCCGCCGGATTTCCTCGTTTTCATACCGGCTTCTTCTTCCGCCACAAGGACGATCACCTTCTACCCGACAGGGAGCGAAAGAGGTGGCTTCAACTACAACATAGAGGTCGCCGACAGGGTAAGGGCTGGGGTGAAGGCATCCACCCCGATTGTGCTTTCCGTCACGGATCCCATGGAGATAAAGGACTTCGCCGTGAGGAAGGAGGGCGCGTCTGTGACTGGAGAACTGTCCTTTGATTCCACCGAGAGGCAGAACGTTAACATAATCTTTGAGATGATCGACTCATCGGGCAAGAAGGTGTCAATAGTTAACGCCGAAATGAAGGACGTGCTCGGGGAGAGCACGCTGAAGCAGGCGGTGCCGATACCCGCGGATGCGTATGCTGGGCTTTACAGCCTGAAGGCGAGCATAAAGGGTTACAAGATACTTTACGACATAAGTAGCATAAGGAACTTTGAGGTGGAGCCCGTAAGGAACATGATACAGTCGGAATCTAGGGAGTCAAACCCGATTTACGACACCGTCACGATCACCGTGACCAACCAGGGCAACGTGGAGGAGACAGGCCACACCGTGCAGGGCTCCGCCCCCAGCGACCTTGTGACAGGATTCGTCACGAACCCCGATGGGTGCTCTGATTCCGGGGACACCAAGACGTGCACCTATGCCGTCGGCCTGCTCAAGCCGGGCGAGTCAAAGAACATTGTCTACAGGGTTGAATACTGGCCAAGGTACCTGCCCATTGTTACCGTAGTGGTGATACTCCTTGTGATAGCCGCGGGCTCCTACATGAAGTTCACCAAGCCCGTGATAAGGAAGAGGACGATACAAAAGGAAGCCTTCGGCCATGCGGTGGTCCTGGAGCTCAGAAACCCGTTCAGGAGGATAAAGGACGTCTTCATCAGCGATTTCATTCCCCACCTGGCCGCGGTTGAGGAGGAATTCGAGGCCGCAAAGCCCCACATCACCCCCGCGCAGGCGGGCACGGAGCTCGTCTGGAAGCTCGGCGACCTCAGCCCCGGGGACCAGAGGATCCTCACCTACAGGATACGCTCCACGGTCCGCTCGGGCTTACGCATGCCCCGCGCCCAGCTGAGATACATAGACTCCAAGGGCGTTGAGAGGAGGATTTATTCCAACGAGGCTGTGGCGTAAGGGTTTTACAAATCAGCATGATTCAGGTAAAGGATAGCATCGCCTTTTGCAATAAGCCCTTCCTGCAAAACCCTGGCATACCAACCCCTTCTGTTCAGCATTGTTTTTAGGAAGTGTGGCCCCCTTTCCTTCCCCACAAAAGGAAGCAGATAAAGATTTGAGCATGGATCGCATTTTTCAGAAATCTGTATCTTTGCCCCACCGACCCTGTAAATCCTTCCTGGCTGGAAATTGTCATAAGGTATGCCAACAGTAGTTATGTTCTCCCCTATGTCGCCAGGCTGGACAGGCCAGCCTTCTGAATTCAGCTGCCCTATCGCCTCCAGGGGCATCAGAAGCAATGCCATGTCAGGGTCATCATTCTTCTTTTCATGCCTGTACCTGTTGAAATCATCTGCCAACCCGCAATATGTGAGGTAGGCGGATGCCATGGAATTCTTGGGCAGACCCCTTTCGCCTTGCAGTTGCGGTTTTACGTTTACTTGATGCACTTGGCCTATCATTTCCACCTCAGCCGGCTATTAACAATAGGCTAATGCCGGCAATCTCTTTATCCCGCGGAGGAGAGATGTTCTCGCAGGGACCTATCCGCAATATTTTTCTTGGGGAATAGGCCGGTAAAGGGGCGATGCAAGCGAAAGCTGCTGTGGCCCCTTTGCGGATTGAACTCCCAACACATCGGTAAATGCCTATCACATGCTTTCGCATCAACATACCGATAGTCTACAGCCGATTGCTATTGGCGCAGATGCTCTGCCATTGAGCTACCGCGGGTATGCATGGTAATATGCGAAAGAAGGAATATAATGCTTTCCTGGCTCACTCCACGCCCAGCAGCTTCCTGAAGGCGAAGGTGCCGACGAAGACCACGATGAGGTACCACCAGAACCAGCCCATGTCCAGGTTGAATAGCGGCAGCCAGAAAGGCAGCTGCACAAGCACGCCCTTGAACTGCTCGGATATCCAGGCCAGCGCCAGGATGAACACGACGCCGGAAACCAGGGTCGCCTTCATGTTCTTCCCCATCTGGCGGAAGCTCGCCTTGGACATCTCCTTCATGTGTTCGTTCATCTCCTTCATGTTGCCTGTCCTCTTGGCCTCGTTCATCTTGCCGCGGTAGAATTCCACTTCCTTCTTGAGCTTCCTGACCTCGTCCTGCTTGACCAGCACCCTTGAGAGCAGGGCGGACAGCAGGGCCAGCCCCGCGGAAACCAGGGTAAGTTCTGCAACAGACATGTCAATCGCTGAAAACGTTCCTTATAGCCGTTATAGTCTCCAGGAGGGCCCGCTTGACGTGGCCCTTCCTGACCCTTATTACATTTATGTTGGCCCCTGTTAAATACGAGTAGAGCCCCGCGTAATGTATGTTGACCTCCTGCTGCGCGAGCATCCTCCTGAACTTCTCCATGTCATCCGGCAGCTTCATGTGGGGGTTCCCTATGTCCTCCTCTATCACCAGTATGGCGTCAGGGTGCAGGGACCTTAGCAGGTCCTCTGACAGCAGCGGGAAGAACCCGTGCTTGGTGTCTATGGTGAAGTAGCCGTTTATTATGACGTTCCTGGTCTCCTTCTCCGCCAGCTCCTCCAGCCTCTTCTTGACGGCGGCCTGTATTCCGTGCCTCAGCTTCATCTGCTCCTGCCTGCTCTTCCACACGTGTTTCACGTCCACATGCACCGCGTCAGAAAGCTTCATGTATTCGTATTCCGGGAGCGCGCTCTTGGCCCTGACCACCTGGTTCACTATGGCGTCCTTGCTGGAGTCCTTTGAGCCGCCGATGAAAACAATCCTCATAAGATAAATATTGGGGGCGCTATTTATAATCGCTTAGCTTACTATATGAGAAATAGTTAACCCCGCAGATACTTCCAAGACCCAATCGCCAATATGACCATGAGTATAACGACTGCGAGAGTTCCGGTAAATAGAATAATCTCAGGTAGACCCTGTGGTTTAAAGTTCCTAAAGGCTATTATAGCTTGTACAACGGCGCTTAATGCTATTGCAACCGTAGCCATCGCAAGTGCCTTGTCAGTTTTTTTGTTCATTATCCACATTAATTATCTATAAACTTATAATCCTACCCCTGCCCGAGAAGCTTCCTTATCGCCGGGTGCATCTCCTCAAGCTGCTGCGCAGCGAGCTCCTCGTAAAGCTGGTAGATTATCATGGCTGAAAGCAGTATGCCCGTGCCCGTGCCCAGCGCCCCGGTGAAGTCCGCGTATGCGGCGAGCAGCCCCACCGATGCTGCCCCGAGGACGGTCAGCGCGGGTATGTACCTCTCAAGCACGCCTTCTATTATCCTTATGTCCCTCCTGAATCCCGGTATCTGCATGCCTGTGGAGTGTATCTGCTCCGCCACGGCCTTTGAGTCCATGCCCGCCGTGGTCACCCAGAATATTGAGAATAGTATGGAGCCCCCGACCAGCACCAGGGAATACGTGAGTATCCTCAGCACCTCAGGCGGCCTTATCACGGTCAGGCCTGAAAGAGCAGTCTGCGGAACTGCGAATATCCAGACAAGGAAGCAAAGTAGCGCGAACACGCCCATTATCTTCAATGGCGGCTTCTTCAGTATCTGCGCAACCAGCGCGCCGGCCATCACGAAGATGCCAAGCAGTATCAGCAGTATGGATATTCCCAGCCCTGAACCCGCGCCTATGTTGGGCGGAGTGAGGTAATACAGCAGCCCGCTGGTGGCGAAGCCGCTCTGGTCAACACTACCCAGGAACGTTATGCCCCTCTCATTCAGTATACGGCCGAAGAGCTGCAGGTTAGCCAGCAGCGCGGCTATCAGTATGACGGGGATGTTGGAGGTGTAGAAGAACTTCAGCGGCCAGCGCCTGCCGAAGCCACGGATGGAGCCGAAGGCTAGCGGTATCTCCACCTTTATCGCGTTGGCGTAGACGACCAGCATGAATACCAGCACGGTGGCGATGACCGGCAGCAGGGAAAGGAAGGCCTGCAGCGGCTGGCCCAGCCCGATGAAGAAAAACGCCTGCGGTATCCTTCCTATGGGCGGGTTGTCGGGCGTTGCCGAGCACGGGTTTATGGCCCTTAATTCTGTCGGACAATTGGCGAACGGGTTTATGGAAGAGGTTATTATCTGGCTTGAGACGCCGGCAACGATGAATATGCTTATCCCCGAGCCGAAGCCCCACTTTGATATCAGCTCGTCCAGGTAGATGACCAGTATCCCGCCAAAGGCCATCTGCGCTATGACAAGCCCCGCAAGCTGCGGCGATGCGGCGGGCACTGCCCCGAAGGCCACGAAGACGCCTGCCTCCACAAAAGAGAGCACTATCCCGAGGATTTTCTGCGTACCCTGGAAGAGCATCTTGCCCTTCTCCTCCCTTATGTTCCAGGGTATTATGCCCGAGCCAACAACCAGTTGCAGTATTATGGAAGCCGTGACTATGGGCCCTATCCCAAGGCTCATTATTGAGCCGAACTTGGCGCCAAGAAGGAGCTCGAATATGCCCACGGACTGTATGCGCACCTGGTCCACTCCGTAAACAGTTATCTGCGCCATCGCGAAGTACAGTATGAGTATCAGCGCTGTCCACTTCAGCTTCGTCTTCAGGCCCAGTCTCTCTATAGGCCTGGAGACTGTTGGCAGCCTGTTTATTATCCCAAGATACGCGTCAGTCAGCGCCATTCAAAATACACCGCAGAATTAACTTATATTCCCATAGCTTATTTAAAAACGCCCTTTTTTGCAAGTCTCCTGTACCTTCTCTGCATCCTCTCCTTCTCCTCCATGCTGTCTATCTCAACAACCAGCGGCCCGACATACCCGCAGTCTTTGCACATGTATGACTGCGCGGCCAACCAGCCAGAGGCCGTCCTGGCGAACGTCACGTCGCTGGAGCCGCATATTGCGCAGACTTTCCAGGTCCTTCTGGAAGAAAAACCACCCATTCATTGTACTGCTAAAAACAGGCATTTAAATGGCGGCAAACCAAGACTGTAAGTGTTTTGATGGCAAAACAGTCTAAAAAGTCAGGGGCGCTAAGGAATCCCCTATTATTACTGCTGCTTTCAATTGCATTATTAGCCATAACAGCAACTATTGCCAGTTCATCCCACATAGGCTTAACCACCATCTCTGATTCATATTATTGCAGCACAGACGGGTCAGTAAAGCAATGTCTGCAACTGACGCCTGACAATACAGGCTGCACCTATTCCTCAAATCCAGTCGGCGTGGCTGCCTGTCCAGATTCCTGGATCCCCCTCAACAGCACGGCAGGCATAGCAGGCTTCTGCGGAGACAGGACTCCTTACACGCTTGGCTCCGTAGAAGAAACCAATGACGTCTTCTATGTTTACTGCTGCCAGCTGGCAGTGAGCGAAACCTATGAGACCGGCAGGAACACCTGCAGCGCCATAATAACAGGGGGCAGCACATGAGGCTGTTCCTTATCGCTTTCGCAGCCTTCCTTCTTGCAGCGCTCCCGCAGCCAGCCCAGGC
>JACQIG010000068.1 GCA_016198605.1 Candidatus Aenigmatarchaeota archaeon
ATGTAGGATTCTCCTGGAACCAGCTCGCTTGTCTTTATGCTCTGGATTTTTTTGTCCTTGAGCGCAAAAAGAGAATGGTAATCTGTCACCCTTATCTTCCTTCCTGTCCTGGTCTTCACTTCAAGCATCTTGCCATTAAGCGGGTGTTTGAAATAATCCTTTATCTTGGAGAATTTGACCTTGCCATCCATATCAAAGGAGACAACCTTGGCGTCCTTTCCATCTTCCACAAGCCTGCTTATCGGCATCTGCTCAACAATCCCGTTATTAAGTACCATTATATTTTCATCACCAGGCAGTGATTGCCCGTACCACTTACTCATAACCTCCGGCCCGTTGATCACAGAGAAGCTTGCCCCTGACTCATTCGCCACTGCCTTGGCCAGCAGGGTCTTCCCCGAGCCAGGTGTGCCATAGAGCAGGACACCCTTGGGCGGCTCTATTCCGAGCCTGACGAACAGCTCAGGATGCCTCAGCGGGAGCTCAACCATCTCCCTTATCTTCAGTATGCTGTCCTCCAGGCCGCCGATGTCCTCGTACGTTATCGTCGGGATTGCCTTGTCCTCCATCTCCACTGCTTCGGGCCTTATCTCAAGCTCTGTGTAATCGCCCACCCTCACGGCGCCCTCGGGGTTCGTGCCCACCACCACGAGCTTGGTCTCGCCGGGTATCGGGGTGAAGAATATCTCCTCAAGGTTGATGCCGAAGAAATCATCAAAAGGCGTATGCCTCTGCTTGACCACCGGGAAAGGCGTTATTATGTCCTTCTTCATTAGCGGCCTCATGAAAAGGTTCTTCTTGAGGAGCTCAGGGGATATCTGCAGTATCACGCCCTTCTGGGTTGGCGCAAGGATGACCTTCCTGGCCTCTTTCACGTCCGCCTTCTGCACCTTCACTATCTCGCCCACGCCCACCCCGGCGTTCCTCCTTGTGAGGCCGTCCATCCTGATTATGCTAAGGCCGACATCGGCGGGATGGGACCTGACTGCCAGGGCCGCGGTCTTCCTCTGGCCCTGTATCTCTATCACGTCCCCTTCCCTTATGCCCAGCTTCTTCATCACCGTCTGGTCAAGCCTGATGATGCCACGGCCAAACTCGTCCCTGTTGGTCAGCTCCCCAACGCTCAAGTTCACTTGCTCATTCATACATCATTCCTCCCTGCCAGGCACTAGACCCTTATCCTCAGCAGGATTGAGTGCCTGGTCTTTATGACCTCAATCTGAGGCTCGCGCCTGACATACTCTATTATCCTGATGTACTTCCTTATGGTCACGTTGTGTATGCCGGTCTCCTTGGCAAGCTCGTTCACTGAGTAGCACTTGCCCCTCTCCAGCGCGCCGAATATCTCCTCAATTATCGTTATCGGGTCCTTTCGCATAATGTCTCTTCAATTTTCAAAGTCTATCCCGATGGATTTCGCCTCCATCCTTTCTATCCTCTCCGCGACGTCAACATGGTCAGGGTGCTTCCTGTATGCCTCCAGTGCATCCCTGTCCTTCGCCAGCACGACCACGGCATGGGTGAACCCTTCCGCCCACTTGGAAAAGTTCTCCCCGCAGTATATGTCCATAACACCCTTCACCTTACCCTTAAGCTTCCTAACCTCTTCAAGGGCGCTTCCTATCTCTCCCACCTGGGTTCCTTCCTTCCATTTGAACAGGGCTATATGCACCAACATAGCGAATGTGGTTTACCCTATATACCTTGTATTGTCGTCTTCCCCTGGCGCGTTACCCTTGAGTATGTCCATTATCTCTTCCTCCGTGGGCATCTCAAAGTTCCCTGACTTTATCTGCATGGCCACCTCGTCCGAGACGGTGTAATAATACTGGCCTGATATGCTCTTGCCAACGATGTAGCCCGTCTGCTTGAGGTCCTGCAGTATCAGGAAGGCTGTCTTGTTGTCCACCTGGGCCTTCTCAGCCACTTCCTTGTCGGTGAACGCGTGGTCAGGGCTCTTGGCCAGTATGGTGACTATCTTTATCAGGCCCTTGTCAAGCCCGCCTGCAAACTCCTCCCGCGTTATCGGCATACAACACCCCCATATCTCCAATGGCTCTTCAAACTTACCCTCTTATATAGGGCCTGTATTTATAAAGCTTTCTCTCATTAGTGACTGTTTTATACACTATAATATACAGATGTGGTATTTAAAGGTTATGGTGTGTATTCAATCGCCCTTGAACTTCCTGTATAAGGCCCTGGTT
Organism: Candidatus Aenigmatarchaeota archaeon; assembly: GCA_016198605.1. Classification (GTDB taxonomy): domain Archaea; phylum Aenigmatarchaeota; class Aenigmatarchaeia; order QMZP01; family QMZP01; genus JACQIG01. The sequence goes on from JACQIG010000068.1 coordinate 2,208, forward strand.
CTTCCATAGGCCAGGATAGGCAGGTCGCAAAGCAAATGGGTCTCAAGGCATGAATAGGACATTCCTTCCTTTACTTCCCAAGGGAATAACCCGACCTCGTTCCGTACAAAAGTCCTGTACACGGATTCGCCAAAATCAGATATTGCGCCCGCGAAAAGATACCAGAAGAAAACGGCCTGATGCGCAGGTATTGTCCTGGCGCCTGATGACTCCAGGGTGCCAATTATGTACATAGCTCCAGATAATTTAGCTGCATTTGTGGCCAAGGGAAATAAAGGGCTCTTAGTGAAATTCTCAAATGCGCTCTTATATGCCATATGTTCACTGACATGGGGTTAGGCAATAAGGCATAAATGCCTGCTGGTTTCACTTCTTCCTCCCCTTCAGCCAGCCGATTATTACGGGGATTACTATCACCATAAGCAGCGCCCCATAGAAGGCCGGATTGAGGAGGCCAGGGGGCTTTGACAATGCAAGCATCAGGGCGGTGTCTATTATTATGCCAACAATGGCCAGGACAACACCGAAAAACAGGCCCTCCTTCGCATTGGCCTTGGCGTGCTTGAAATAATATAGTGTCAGCAGAACGAGTATTATAATTGTGGTTGGCACTGCCACTGCAGCGTAAGGGGGCCCGTCAGATTGGCCAAATCCAAGGGAGGCCGTAATGCCCATGGTAACGAGTGCGGAAAGTATGTAGATAATGGCGCTAACCAACACAGCCAGCTTAAT
>JACQIG010000066.1 GCA_016198605.1 Candidatus Aenigmatarchaeota archaeon
ATCGGAAAGCAGGGTAATAGTCATAGACACCATAACGCCCTTCCTCGTGATAAACCGTACCGAGCTTAACCTCACCATACTGAGGAACGACAGCGGGCTGCTGATAAACATCTCGGTGAACGACACAAACAGGAACAACACGGGCGTGCTAGTGCAGGGCAACGGGTCAAGCCCTGTGAATGTCTCATTCACTCTCATAGCTGGCAGCACCTACCAAGTGAATACCACTCCCGGAGCCATGGGGTGCAATATTGATTCCAACTGCACCCTCAGGTTCTTCGGCAGGGACCTTGCCCTGAATACCAATGCCACGGAAACGCTGAGCATAGGCGTGGACAACACCAATCCAGCCGTTAGCGGGGCGATAACCAATGTTTCCATAGTGAGGAACGCCTCAAGCCTGAGTGTCAATGTCACCGTGACTGACGGCTACTCAATCAGCACCGTATTGGTCGGGAACAACAGCAACGTCTCCATGACCTCTGTCGGGGGTAATGTGTTCCAGACCAATACAACATCCACTGCTCTGGGATGCCCTGCTAATAGCAATTGCACGTTGACGTTCTATGCCAATGACACGGCAAACAACAGGAACCAGACTGCTACCCTGATTACGCTGCTTGTGGATAACACCAACCCTGCGCTGAGCGTGACCTTCCCGACGAGCAATACAGGGCTAAGCCTTTCAAGGATAAACATCACCGGGACTGCCTCGGACATAAACAATGGCACGGGAGACGCTACTGCAAATGTGACAGTCAATGATTCAGCCGTATTCGGCGCCAATGTGGGCAGCTACGGCAGCTGGAACTTCAGCAACATTTCAATTGTGGACGGGGCTTATTCTGTGAACGTCACGGTAACGGATGCTGCCAACAATTCCAATACGACCACTGTCTCTTTCACAATAGACGATATCCCGCCCTCGGCAGTAACCACCACGTCACCCTCCCCTGCCAACAGCACCAACGTCACAAGGAACTACATAACTGTGAATGCAACGTTCACAGATGCCAACCCCAGCTGGTGCATTGTGGAGTTCGGCAATTCCACTGGGACCGTTAACCTGACCAACACAACAGGAGCCACAAGCTGCCTTGTAAACGTCACGGGCCAATCGGTCGGGTCATTCAATTACACTGTCATAGTGAACGACACTGCAGGCGCCTACAACAGGTCAGGAATGCTGTTCGGCGCGTTCAGGCCCGACATAGAGGTAACAGGCATAGCGTTTGCAACAGATTCATTGTCAAACCATGCGCTTGCAGGCAGCAACATGACGGTGAACGTAACCATCCTTGTCAACAGTTCCTTTGACGTGAATGCCACCCTTATCAACCTGACGCTCTTCTGGGACGGAACGCTTGCCGCCAGCGCAAGCAATACATCGGCCCTTAGTGCCGGCTCCCTGCAGAACGTGACCTTCCCAGTGATAAACAGCAGCGCCTTCGTGATAAGCGGCAACCGCACGATTATAGTTACGGCGGATTATAACAACAATGCCACGGAAGCCAACGAGACCAATAACAACTTGACAAGGTACCTGGTGATTGGCTACAACGTCAACGTAACCGCAGTCTCAAACCAGACCATAGTGCCCAACAGCACCGTCACGATAAACATAACGGCGAACTTCAGCAACGGCGACCCTGTCACAGACCTCAATTCAAGCAACATAACAGTAATTGAGCTTTATGGCGGGGTCAATAGCTCCAGGAGCATAACGGCCTTCAACGGCGGGGGCAGCTCGATTGGCAGCTATGCTTTCAACCTGACAGTCCAATCGGTCAATTCCACGGGTGATGCGCAGTTCGGGATTAACAACATAACCGTTGAGGTGGAGAACGCGAGCTTCGCGGGGAACGCCACCACGTCTTACAACATCACGGCGCCGCGGCTTGTCCTTTCATTTGGCAATGTTGACACGGCCCTGGACCTTGCCAGCGACACCACTGACGATTTTTCTGTCAGCCTTTTAAATGCGGGCAATGCCGGCTTGAGCGATGTCTGGATAAACATAACCACAAGCTCCGGCGGGGTGACATTTTCCGTTTCCAGGTGTGGGCCCATTACGGCGGCAGCCGGGACCACAAATTCCACGGCCTGCTCCAGCGTGGTTACATACACCACGGAAGGCACTAAGAGCATCGTGGCAAGCGCCAATGGGACTTATGCATCCTTCCTTTTCAACGACACCGAAACAAGCTCCTCCGTGAGTATCACCAATTCCCAGGACAACAGCACAAGCTCTGGCGGTAGTAACACCGGGGGCGGAGGCAGCAATACCTTAACCTGCTCGACGGATGCCAACTGCCCCTCAACGCAGATCTGCGCGAACAGCGTGTGCGCCACGCTAGTCTGCCCTTCCGGACAGAACGTTGAAAACCACCAGTGCGTTTCCACCGCATCTGACGTGGTGATAAGCGCCTTTGAACCAGACATAGACGTTGTGCTGGGGGATTCCGTCATCGCGCATGTCAGCGTGAAGAACCAGGGGACTGACACGGCCACGGCAAACCTCCGGGTGGACATAGACGTTAACTATTCAATAAACCCGGCAAGCTGCAACCTCCTTGTTGACCAAGAATGCACCTTTGACGTGTCACTGGCCACTGACAATGGAACGGCAATAGGGGAGCACCAGGGCACGCTTGAAGTTTTCACCACCTCGGACCCGACGTTAAAAAGCACTGAGAGTTTCGTGCTTAATGTGCTGCCATCCGCAGAGAAGGAGGCGGAGATAAACCAGACATTAGGCAACCTGGAAAGCCAGTTCAACGCCATACTCGGCGATTTCAACAGCCTCGTGTCCTCAGGCGGCGCATCAGAGGAGAATAGGACAAGGATGGAGCTGCTGATAAACGAGACCCAGTCAACCATAAGCCAGATAGAGGACGCGATAATGTCGGGGGATTTCGTGACGGCCAATACCCTCCTGGCAGACCTGCAGCTGAAGATAAGCAGGCTCAGGAGCGACCTTGAGCAGATAAGGGGCGGAGGGGGGTTCAACATCGGATTCTGGGTGATGATCGGCGTTATAGTGGCTGGCGTGGTCGGGTTCCTTGTCTACATGATGCTGCCGCCGAAGGACGTAAGGAAGCCCTCAATACTGCACAGGCCGGGCATGATGCCGCCCCAGCCCCCCGGGCCTGCAGGGATGAAGCCCGGAACGCAGGTGATTCCGGCCCCGCCGCAGCCGGCAAAGCTCGCCGGCCAGCGTTTTATAAGGGCGCCAAACATCCAAAGCGAAATGGCCTACAGGAAATCGGCAGAGCTTTTCTACAGGGAAGCGCCAAGGCTGCAGCCCAAGGAGCAGGCATACAAGGCTGCCACGCCGCTGAGGCTTCCTGTATCCAGACAGGGGGAAAGGGATTATATTGAAATAAGGCCGCCACTTGAAACAAGGGCGCCTGAAGTCCCGCCAGGACCGCCTGCTGTTGGCGCGGCGGGGAGGCTGGATTTCCTCAAGAACATTACGAAGATTTTCAAGAGGAAGCCTAAGGAAGCCTACGCGGGCGGCAATAACCCTTCTACATGAGAGAGGGGTAAAGCTAATTGCTCTTCCTGAAGATGGGCGAAGCTATAGCTACTTCACCACGTTTTCCACTATCTTGGCGTATGCTGGCCTGGTTATCAGCACGCCAACAAGCACGCCCACTATGGTCGTTATTGCGAATCCCCTTACAAGGCCCGTGCCCAGGGAGACAAGGGGTATCATGGCTGCTATCAGCGTGGCCGCGGAGCCGAAGACGATGAAGAAGGCGCTTTTTATCTTGTATAGTACCCCCTTCTTGGAGACCGTGTCTTCCTTCCTTCCATGGAGCGCCTCATCGGCTATCACAATCTGGTCGTCTATCCCTGTGCCTATGGCGGCGACTATCCCGCCTATGGCCGAAAGGTCTATCACCCAGGACCCCGGGAATATCGCGCCCATGAAAGGTATTGCGATGGCGCCTGCCATTGCTGCCATGTCAGTCTCATGCAGCTTCCACCAGGCAAGGCTAGCTATCACGAGGTTTGCCACGAGCACCACGCCCCATACGGCCGCGTCAGAGGAGGCGGCAATGCCTATGGTGATTGCAATCTCCGCCGCGACAATGAAAATCATGGGCAGAGCTATCCTTATCTTCCTGTACCTGGCATAGACTATGAAGAACACCACGGCCATTGCTATTGCCGCGGCGTATGCCGCGGACGTGAAGAACCCTGCACCGAGTGTTGGCGATATCACGCTGACGGAAACCGCGCTCAATGACGTTGGAAGCGAGCCTGACCTTAGTATTGTCTGCAGCCTCAGCTTCTCCTGCGTTGTCTCCTGGAGCTCCTCCCTGCCGCCCTGTATCTGTGGGTTCTGGAGGAACGTGCCGGCCAGGTCCGCAGATATGCGCAGCGGGGGGCCGGTAAGCTTGCCGTCAAGGAAAAGGTAAAGCTCCTCCTGCAGGTATCTCTCCCCGCTGCCTAGGTCAATCTGGCTTGGCAGGCCACGGGTAAGGAGGGCAAACCTTTCCGCCCCTTCCTCGGAGACCAGGATGGCAAAGAAGAAATTGTATCCCGAGGCGGTCTTTTGTATGCCTGAATTCTGCGGGTCGGTGTATACAAGCTCTATGTCATCCCCCGTATAGACCGTAGCGAAGAATGCAGCAGCGCTTTCCGTCCTGTTGACGTAATCAAATGTCACGCCTTCCAGTTCCAGGCTGTCTCCTGCCTTGTATGGCGTCCCGTCAATTGACACCCCGCCTTCCGAAGCTTCAATTGCATGGCTTCCCTGGCCTATCTGCAGCGTGCCTTTCCCGTCTTTCAGCTGCGCCGTCCTTGAAAGCTTGGCCTCGAACTTCCCCTGCTGGGAAAGCAGGCTGTTGAGCGTGTCGCTCTGCACGCCGGCAGTCTCCACCCTTATCAGGTAGCCGCCGGAAGACTCCACTGGCTGCAGCTTCACTTCGCGGAGGCCGAAGACGTTGGCCCTGGTCTCCAGTATGTCCACTATCTGCTGCACCTCCTCCCTTGTGACATTGCCCTGCGGTTCCAGCAGCATCCTCGTGCCGCCCCTTATGTCAAGCCCCAGCTCAAGGTTTGTCCTCTCCAGCGTTATCACGTTTATGCCAAGCCCGCCGCCGGCATTAAACGCGTGGTCTGCCCCGTCCACGGTCAGTGTAACCTGGCCGGATGCATTAACTGCCTCCCTGTCCCAGTCGCTGATTCCTGCCACTTTGAGGCCGTTTACGTGCGTTATGACATCCCCGGGCTGCAATACCCCCTTTGCAGGGGAAGAGTCGGAAATGAATGTTATCTCTACGCCGTTCCTTGGCACAAAGAATGCCCTGCCGCCTACGGCGAACATTGCCCCAACAAGGCAGACCACGACCATCCAGACACGCCAGTACTTAAGCATTAGACCACGCCCTTCCTTGCCGCATACCACCTGAGTATGCCCGCATTCTGGATCCACGTGTTTACCATGTCGGCCAGGAGCCCTATTATCAGGACTATTGCTATCTGGTTTGTGACCTGCGACACCGAGGAGAGGTAAAGGACTGTGGCAGTGCCAAGGCTCGTTAACGTCATTGTAAGGCCGGTCTTGCGCGCCCTGCGCTCCCTCTCATCAATGGTTCCCGGATCCCTGAGGACCTTTGTGGTGAGCAGTATGTCCGTGTCCACGGAATAGCCTATC
>JACQIG010000071.1 GCA_016198605.1 Candidatus Aenigmatarchaeota archaeon
GTTCTAGTGCCATATTCATCATTATGTCAGTTTAGCCACCTTGAGGTTTCTGCCCTGGTGAGGCGCCCTCTTCTTTTCGCGAAAGGAACCAGACAGCCAGCGCTATGATTATGAGGAAGAATACTATGGCTGTTATGTCGCCCCCGCCAAAGCCGCCTATAGTAACCGGCAGCGGCAGCAGTGTTGCACCGCCAGCGCCAAGGAATATTGCGAAGCCTATGAAGGCCAACAGGAGCACCAGGGCCCACCTAGCACCCTTATTCTCCCCGCCAAATACATCCGACATCTTGAACCCTGCGAGGCCGATGAATATGATTATTATCAGCAGGCCCGTAAGCACTATCAGCCCGCCGCCGAATATCTGCGTGAAGAATTGCGCTATCTGTATGCCCGCCTGGCCTGAATAATTCATGATAAAGAAGGCAATTATTATTGCGATGAGGCTTGATGCCGTCTTCTCAATCTGCGGCACGCCAATCCTAAGCACCCCGTATACAATGGCCAATGCGAGCAGGAACGGCAGCATGAACTGGAACAAGCCGAGGTTCTGCAGGTTCCCCAAAAGCTGCGGGAACGGGTTTGCCTGCGCCAAAACAAGCTCTAATGCCATAATAATCTATTGTCTCCTCCCATTTATATATGGATTTCCAGCGGCGCCGCAGGCTTCGGAGTCCGTTCCATGCGGGCAATCTGTGCATATCATAAATCATTATATAGTAGTAACATTTATAAGCTTTTGTGGGGCCTAGAAGCAGCACATCCTACCGCAGGCCGCGGCCTTTCTTCCCCGAGGATGTCAGCCCGCGGAAAGCCCTGCCCTTATGGTGGGATCCGGAAACCCAGCCTGTCCTCCTGTCCTTCCTTATGACAGGGTGCTGGGGGTCCACCAGGATGACCTCAAACCATTCATGGTTGCCGTCCATGCCAACCCAGTAGGAGTTGAGCACCTCCATGTTGGGGAATTTCGTTGCCACCTTCTCTTCAGCAACGACCTGCTTGCCCTTTGCCAGCGGGAAAAACCTGCCCATCCTCTTGGGCCTCCTGCCCCCGGCCCACTTTGGCCTCTTCCTGTTGCCTTTCTTCACCTTCACCCTGGCAACCACAAAGCCCTGCTTTGCCCTGTAGCCCAAGGACCTCGCCCTGTCAGGCCTGGTGGGCTTCTCAACCCTGGCGACTACCGTTTCCCCCCTCCACCTGACAAGCCTCTGCTTGTACAGGCTTCCCAGGGTTTCCTTCGGCCTTTTCCACTGTTCCGCTGACTGGCTGCGCATTGAACCTCCGCGATAAGTTTAAATTCCTGACGCTCTAAAGTTATAGTAATTAAGGTATTTAAACAAATACGTCCAATTTAAAGACACGTGAGGTTTTATGGGAGCCGCTGGAAAGGTGCTCATTGGCCTGATACTTCTGGTGATAGGCCTTGGCCTGTTCGTGAACTCGGTAATCCCTGAGCCCTGGGCCGTGGGAAGGCTTGGCAGGTTCTGGCTTGACAACTTCCTTGTGGTCCTGACAGGCATAATACCCATATTCCTTATAGTGGTCGGCCTGTTCATAATCTGGCTCGAGATAGACGAGATGAAGACGGAGAAGGAGCTTGCGATTGAGGAGAAGAGGGCCGCAAGACCAGCAAGGAAGAGGAAGAGGTAAGGATTTCAGGCACTTGTCTTTATGGCAGGTTGTTTTCTACCCTAAAGGAGCATGCGTCCCTTATCAAATCATCTGGTGTTATTTCCTCGCCGTCCCGTAAAATGCGCGATGTCTTATTATAGGTCTTATCAACATACCATCCAGCGTGGTCGCTAACAGCCATGTATATGTTCAATGCAATGTAAGGGCTTGATGCTTCTGCCGAAACACTCGCAGACCCATGAGGGCCTTTGCCATTGAATTCAAAAGACAGCTGATATTTTGGCATGCTATAAGTTGATAAAAAGGCTTTTAAGCCTATATGTTTTTACAGCCACTCCCTTTTCCTGAACAGCCATACCGTGGCGACAACGGCCAGGATTATCACCAGGAATATGATGTAGAACGCGTCAGGCCTGTCCTCCAGCGGGAGGGCGACGTTCATGCCATAGAGGCCCGCGATGAAGCTTGGGACAAGTATAAGCGAGGTCACAAGGGTGAGCTTCTTCATCACGTTGTTCAGGTTGTTGGATATCGTGGAGAGGTAGATCTCCATCAGGCCCGAGAGCATCTCCCTCTGGCTGTCAATCCGGTCAGCTATGGAGAGGATGTCTGAGTAGGCGTCCCTGAAGTAGAGCATGACGTCCTCCTTTACGAACTCAAACTTGTCCCTGCCAAGGGCCCTGAGGATCTCCTTCTCCGGACCTATGTTCCTTCTCAGCTTCAGGACGTCCTTCTTCATTGAAACTATCTTGTGCACCGTGTTGGGCCTGCAGTTTTTGATTATGTCCCCCTCAAGCCTCTCTATGTCTACGTCTATCTTGTCTATTATGGGGTAATAGCTGTCCACTATGGATTCCAGGAATATGTATACCAGGTAGCCCACGCCGAGCTTGTTTACCTTGCCTATGTTCTTCGTGATGTTGGTCTGTATGGTCTTCAGCAGCTCAACGTTGTCCTTTATTATGGAAAGCAGGTATTTCTCGCCGAAGATTATGTTGAGCTGTACCGTCTTCAGCGGCCTGCTCTTGTTGACCAGTATCTTGAATATTATGGATGTGCAGTCCTCGTAGTCCTGTATCTTTGGCCTCTGCTTAGTGGTGCAGTCCTCAAGGAGGAAGTCTGGTATCTCCTTTGCGTCCTTCAGGATCTTCTCTATCTCCTGGTTGGTCAGCCCCGCGCAGTTTATCCAGGTCAGCTCATCAGCGCTTATGAAGTCCGGCACCTGGTCTATGAGAATCTGCCTGTACTCCAATCCGCCCTTGAGTGTAGTCAGCGTTATCATTCCTAAGACCGCGGTGCATAGTTAGAAACATATTATACTATGTGTTTTTTGCTTTATATTGGTTGATCTTTTCCGGCGGGCTGCTCCTATAAATAACGGCTGGCAGTAATGGATAGCTATGGTCGGCGCGGAATCGCTTTTCGCAACGGAGTTCCAGATAAGCCTTATGCTCTTCGTGGCATTCATGGGATACTTCATCACGACAAAGATTGGCCAGAACATAGTTATAACAGAAATACTGCTGGGCATACTGATAGGCCCCACCATCCTGGGCCTTGTGACATATACCGACATCATAAACGTGCTCGCCCAGTTCGGCGCGATATTCCTGCTCTTCGCCATAGGCATGGAGCTGAAGTTCAAGGAGATCTACAACAGGAAGTCTTTTTTGATAGCGCTCTTCGGGGTGGTGGTCCCGTGGATAGGCGGCTTCGCGGTGGCCAGCGCGTTCAACTACCCCTTCATAAAGGCGGTTTTCGTAGGAACTGCCCTCACGGCCACGAGCATAGCCATAACAGCCAATGTGCTGCGCGAGATGCGCGTCCTGGATTCCGGCACGGCCAAGGCCATAATAGGCGCGGCAGTGGTGGACGACATACTCGGCCTGCTGGCATTGTCCCTCACGACAGGCGTTGCGGCGAATTCCATTTCCTTCGGGAGCATAACCACCACAATCATAACGGCCGTGGCATTTCTGCTTGTGGGGGCATTCACGGGCGGCCACTTGTCAAAGATGCTGTTCAGGATGGAGGGGATAGCAAAAAAGAAAGGCACGAGCGAGATGGTGTTCCTCCTGGCAATAGCCATAGCCTTCCTCTACAGCGCGATAGCAGAGTTCATTGGACTGTCTGCGGTGGTTGGTGCCTTCATAGCCGGGGTGAGCCTGGAGAACGTGAAGTCCCCGGGCTTCAGGGAGGGCGCAAGGTATCTTGAGGTCATATTCGCTGCCATATTCTTCGTGTCCATCGGAATACTGTTCAACATTGACATAAAGGCCGTGACAGAACTGATACCATTCGTGGTCGCGCTTACCGTGGTGGCTTTCATGACGAAACTGGTTGGCTGCGGGGTCGGCGCGAGGATATGCGGGATGGGCAGGAGGGAATCAACCGTGATAGGCATGGGCATGGCCCCGAGGGGCGAGGTCGCCATAATAGTGGCACTAATAGGCCTCAATGCCGGCGTGATAGGGCAGGGGCTTTATTCAGCCATAATAGCAATGAGCCTGCTGACCACTGTGCTCACGCCTCCGCTGCTGAAGAAGGCATTCCAGTGGTACAGGCAGGAGGCCACAGCAGCCTACAGGAGGCGCTGGTGGGTTGAGGAAATCAGGGCAATAAGGAAGAGGATAAGGAAGCGCTAATACCAGCCAGATTTTTGCATTCTGCTGTCAAGGCCGGTTTTGTAAACCTCGAGTTTCCTATTAAGATTGCGCTCATATTCTTCCGGGGATTCAATCCTGATACTGGAATGCTGCCATGTCCAGTGTAGCGCATACATGCCTGCAGAAAAAACCATGCCCGAAAAGAAACCGGCACCATACGGGTTCATAATCAGGCCCCTTACTTAGCCCCTGAGATGTTCCACAGCTGGTTGAAGTAGGGCTCCGCGAACTTCTCCACTGCATGCGGGGAGCTTGCCCACAGGACTACGTCCTGGGTCTCGTGCACGCTCTTGTCGTCCGTCAGGGCCAGCATCATGTGCTCGTTGTCTATGAAGGCTATCCTGCCCATTGGCGACTTTATGTGCCTGACCTCTGCTATCTCGCTCAGTGACCTGACGATGTCGCTGTCCTTGAGTGGCGCGAGTATCCTCAGCTTGACGCCCCTCTTCGTGACCTTCTTCAGTATCCTGTAGTGCCTGACGTGCAGTTCCCTCAGGCCCTGCTCGGTTGTGAGGATGCTTATCCTCTTCTTGGCCTGCTTGAACACCGTCTGCAGCTGCCTGTCAATTATGTGCTTGCCCTTGAGGGTGCCCGTGAGCTCGGAAGGGTCAACAAGGTTAAGCCCTTTCTTGTATATGCCCTCAAGCTCCGTGAGGATTGCGGATTTCTTCATCCTATCTATCCTCTCGAGCATTGTATCATGCTTCTTGGTGATCGTTTCCTTCACCCTCTCCATGGCCTCCCTGGGCTGCAGGGCGACATACTTGATGGGCTTGGATGGCTGGACGACAACGAACCCCTTCTCGGCGAGGCTCTCAAGGACGTCATAAGACCTTGATCGCGGGACATTAGCAAGCTCGGCGACCTCCGCGGCCGTAGCGACGCCCTTTGCTAGTAGCGCTACAAAAATCTTCCTCTCATACAGGTTCAGACCAATGCTCTTTAATGTGTCAAGCACTTCCGTTGATGCCACCATCACACCTCACCCTCAGAACGATTTAAATTCATCGCATCGGAGTAGTATTCACTCCCATCTGATGAATCGCTTATACTTTTGTATGCGGGACTTATAAGCTTTCGTTCCTGGCGATTCTCATCCTTACACCCACTCCATGAGTGAGTACTCTATAATAGTAGGCAAAGCTTTATAAACTTATCGGTATTTTTGTCACTTATTGGGGGTTAAGAATCTAGAAACAGGCTCACTTTTTCCCGAACTGCATCTTGTAGAGGTATTCCAGCCTTTCCTTTGTGTCCGCCTGGTTCGGCCCTTTGTCTTCCCTGATCCTAAGAACGCGAGGAAATCGGAGTGCATAGCCTGATTCATAATTTGGGCTCTTCTGGATTTCCTCATAAGAGACTTCCACGACCACTTTTGGCTTTACCCTGACCTCATTCCCTTTCTCTTCAATAATGTGGGGCTTGAGCAGCCTCGTGAGCTGGTCAAAAGTGACGCCGCCTGACTCTTCTTTCTCTTTAACGCCTGTTCCAATCATGCCGCACGGGAGGAACTTCCCGGACTTATCGCGGCAGCCCAAAAGGAGTGAGCCCAGCCAACCCACCCTTTTGCCCGTTCCCCAGGTCCCTCCGATAATGCAGAGGTCAAGGTTCTCCATGGTCGGCTTGACCTTGAGCCAGCCGCCTGCCACGCGCCTGCCGGGCTGGTAAAGCGCCTCAAGGTTCTTTATCATGACGCCCTCCTGCTTCGCCTTCAGCGCTTCCTTGTAGAATTTTTCGGCTTCCCTCACGTCCTTTGTGACCAGCTGCCTTGCGAACTGGAATTTCCCTGGAATTTCTTTCACTATTGTTTCCAGTTTCCTCCTCCTTTCAGAAAACTTCTCGTCAAAATAATCCTCCCCGTCTGCGTGCACAAGGTCAAACAAATTGACCTGTATGGGTATCTCCCTCACCA
>JACQIG010000072.1 GCA_016198605.1 Candidatus Aenigmatarchaeota archaeon
TCCATCAGGAGCGGGAGGAACCTTTCCAAGTCCGCTGTCGCCGAGATGATATCCAGCCAGGGCGACCCCGTGATAATAGCGAGCGACACCTTCCCTGCGCCGAGGGCCATAGAGAAGCTTGCAGCGGCATTCTTCGCCAGGCTGGTGACGCCCACGGAGAACCTCAAGCGGGAGGACAAGGCCAGCATAGCCAAGGATTACGCGAAAAAATATTACCAGAGGAAGCCCGTATGGGGCAACAGGCATGAGAGGGATTCGCTGGTGGCGGCGGTATACGCGTGGAAGCGTTATCGCGCCCTTGTCAGGAGGATAGAGGAAAAGGTGCCAAGTGAGACGGAGAACCCCGGGCTTGTGGACTTCGTCAGGAGGAACGTCCTTGTCGCCAGGGAGAGCATAGACACCAGCAGGCGGCAGTTCCTCAGGCGGAAAGGTAACGCTTAAATTTCTAACTCCGCCATTAATGGCATGAATCCAGTCAGAAGATATCTTGTAATGACTCCTCAGGAAAGGCGCCTGTGTAGGATAGCAAACGGGGGATACGGCGTGGACCTATTGGATCTGCGAAGAATGGATTATGATAGCTGGTGCTATCTTAGGGCGCAAGAAGAGGAGGCAAAAGAGGAAGCAAGATACACTCCGCGCAGTGTAGGTAGGGAAAAGGCAGAAAAAAGCCTGCAGCTTGAGTTGAGAGAGCCTGATTATAAAACCATAGCCAAGAATGCAGGACTTGAGGTGCTGGCCACTACATTGGAGGCGTTATTTATTCCGCTGATGATTGGCGGCGTCACGGTAACATGTGATAACATAAGGGAGCTTAAAGGATGCCCTTACAGGATAAGACAAGAAGCAACAGTTTTAAGCCAATAGTCCATGTCCACTGTATATGATAGTGGTTACAGGCGGAATAGGCTTCATTGGCCAGAAATTGTGACAATCAGATCCCAAACCAGGATCTGGATTTTTTAGCACGAAACCAAGATATAATGGATGGACCTGGAAAAGATATTCTTCAGGAAAAAGCTGACGGGAAGGCAGGAGAGATTGTGGGGCGTGCTCTATTTCCTGGTAAGGCTGATTATACTTTCCCTTCCCCTCTACCTTGTGCTCTCATTCGCGGACCTGTACGCCCTGCAGGCCATGACAGCAGGCCAGTCCGCATGGCTCCTGGCCGGGATGGGCTATGCCGTATCGCATGAAGGCCCTGAGGTGCTGGTGGGCGGGCAGTCGGTATTCAGGGCTTTCATATCCGAGGATTCAACAGCATGGAAATCAATGCTCTTCCTGTTCGCGCTGGTATTTGCCGTGCCGCGGGTTGCTATGAGGAAGAGGCTGCTTGGGCTTTTGTGGGGCCTCCCCCTTGTCTGGATTGGCAACCTGGGAAGGGTGGTAGGGATAGTGCTGGTGGAAAGGAATTACGGGATAGAGGCAGCCATGTTTGCGCATGACTTCCTCTGGAGGGTGGGGCTGGTGGCGCTTGTGTTGGGGCTGTGGGTAGTATGGCTGAAGACGGGTAATAATAGAAAGAGGCAGGCCATGGCGGCGGTAGCACACCCACAGTTGCTCTGGCAGCCAAATCATAACAATTTAATGCCCGGCCAATATAATTTAATGCATGGCAAGGGGGATAATAGGCATTGACACCACGGTGGCGGTGGGCATATTCCTTATAATGGTCGCCCTCGCCTTTGCGATATACATAAACCTTTTCACCCCGGGCCGCGGGACGCTCAGGGAGGAGGCCGACTTGGCAGCGGGGAAGGTCTTTGATTTCGTCTCCGTGGAATCGCATGATGTGCCCATAGCATACCAGTCCGCGGGGCCGCAAAGCAACGCGGTCCTGTTCTTCAACTATACGTGGCCCTTCGGCATGAACTCAACCAATATCACGTCCTCCTCAGGCTCCCCACTGCAGTGCATGCTCCGCGGGAGCAGCTCGGCCTACTTCAAGGCCGACCTGGCCTCCGGCCAGAACACGTTCACGATGAGATACAGCAACCTCCTTGCAGTCCCGGGCTGCAACGCCACCCTGAACACCATTGGCGCGAAGCGCGCCATTCCGCTTTCCATCCAGGTGAAGAGCCGGTTCTCGGACTACAGGATAAACCAGCTGTTCACCATGCAGTATTCGCAGGCGCAGAAGGCGCTGGGCATAAACAGGGACTTCAGGGTGGAAATTGACGGCGGGCTGAGGACATACGGGTTGCTTCCGCCGCCGAACAGCGACGTCTTCGTGAGGACCAGGGCAGGCGAGCTTGCCGAGGACATATACGACACATTAAACATCACTGTGCTGGTGTGGTAGGGCAACAACTATATTACCTGCCCGGGGGAAGAGAATAACATGAAGGCATTCATATTCGCATTCCTTGCATCTTTCACGCTGATAGCAGGCCTTGCTGCGGCGCAGACGATAGACTTTGACCTCAGGATAAACGGCAATGCGAACAAGGTGTACATCCCGGCCAGCGGCCTTGGGGAGATACAGCCCTCAACAGACCTGAACACGATAATAATCCCTCCCCCGCCTGCCCTGAAGCACAGCTACCTCGCCTCCTACCTGAACAACGCGCTCTGGGCGCTTGTGGCCTCCAAGGGAACGCCTGGGGTGGGCGAGACAGGCTCCGACCACAGCCTGCAGCTGCAGCAGAACCTCCAGGGGTCGCGGGTGTTCCTTGCCTTCACCAAGGGCGATTACAGGAACGTGGATTCCGCGATAGGCGCGGTGGAGGACGGCAGCTTCCTGCTGCAGAACATACCCAGCTTCTACTTCGGCTCCGCGCAATACATCCCGGTGAAGCTAATACTGGCATACACCAACCTGGACCTGACAGGCGACGCCACGCTGCAAAAAGGCACGTTCCAGGTGGTGTTCACCAATGACGGCCTCTCCGGCGGCAAGCCGGTGATTAACATAAGGGTTGTCTAATACTCCAATCAATATTTATAACTAACCCAGAAGAAATTGTAATGGAATTATACGGCAGCTTTGAAGAAAAAGGGTACAGAGTAGATGCTTTCCTGGACGGAGGTTCAGGAGCCTCAAGCTTCTTAGTGAGATTTTACAACAGTGCCACCAATGAGCTAATAAAAGAAGCAAGAGTTGAAATGTACCACGATCCTGTTTTTGGCGTCGACATTGAAGACCATGAGAAACTTGAGGATGAGACTAACAGGTTGCTCAGCGAACTGGAGGCCATTGCCTAAAGCTTATAATACTATTTTCTAATACCCATCATGGAACTCTGGACAGGCAGGCACAGGCCGCGCTCCCTGAAGGAGATGGCAGGCCATGGCAAGTCGGTGGAGGAGATAGCGAAATGGCTTGACCTCTGGAAACCGGGAAGGGGCCTGCTGATACACGGGGGGCCTGGCGTTGGAAAGAACCTGATTGTTGAGCTGCTGTCCAGGGAGAGGAACCTTCTGTTGCTGGAAGCCAGCGCGCCGGACATAAGCGTGGAGCAGCTGGAAAACATGTCAGTTGCGGGGAGCTCAAGGCCGCTGTTCCACAAGGGCAAGCTCATATTGATAGACGAAGTGGACGGCATATCATCCCGCGAGAGGGGCGCGGTTGCAGCGGTTTCAGCCCTGATAAGGTCCTCCTCCTATCCTGTGGTGCTGACGGCAAACGACATCTGGAACCAGAAGCTGAGGCCGCTGAGGGCGCTGTGCGACGCGGTGAAGCTTGGCAAGATACCCTCCCCTTCCATAGAGAAGAGGCTGAAGGAGATATGCAAGGCCGAGGGCGTGGCCGTTGAGGATGGCGCGCTGAAGGCGCTGGCGAGGTGGTCGCAGGGCGACATGAGGTCTGTCCTGGTAGACCTCCAGCTGCTCCTTGGCGGCAGGAAGGAACTCACCATGGCAGACTTGGAATCGCTGGGGTTCAGGGAAAGGGAGAATTCCGTCTTCAACATAATGCCCACCATCTTCAATTCGGGCAGCATGTCCACCGCGAAGAACGCTATCAGGACGGCTGGCATGGACCCCGACGACATATTCTGGTGGATTGAGAACAACATCCCAAATGTTTTTAAGAATCCCGGAGAGATTGCAAACGCCTATGACATCCTTTCAAAAGCGGACTTGTTCAGGAGGCAGGTGATAGTCCAGCAGAATTGGAGGTTCAAAGCCTACATGATTGACATCATGTCTGCCGTCTCCACGGCAGGCAAGCCCGCGGGAGGCTTTATACCCTACCAGCCCCCGCAGAGGCTGATACAGCTCGGGGCAACCCGCGCAAAAAGGCAGGCCATGCAAGAACTGTGCACCCGCCTGGGCGCGCACCTCCACTGCTCCACCAGGTCTGTCAAGCGCGACTACCTACCGTTCCTGAAGGCGCTGGTGAAGAAGAAAAAGCTGGCTAATGCCGGAGGGATTGATTTGAGCGAGGATGATGTAAAGCTGATCAGGGCGTATTAGCTATCCCACCAGGTACCTGCGCAATTCTTTGGGGGAGCCGACAAATGCGCCAAACTTGTGCTGTGCGCTTAGTTTAACGTCATCGCGTGCCCTGGGGGAAATTGCTATGCCGCCGCCCGCATCCATGAGCATGCCAAAAATCTCCTCATCATCTTCCAGGCCGTCGCCCATATACAGATAACCCGACTTGTTTTTTGATTCGTCCAGTTTCTGCCTCATAGAAGCTGCTTTGCTCACGCCGTTATAATTAAACCTGTCAACCGTGCCATTGCGCTGGTAGTCGAACCTGTTGGCAACAATCCTGTCAAAAACATGCCCATATCCGCTACTGGACAATACTGCCGATATGGCATCCTTGCATCCTGTTGAAAGAATTTCACATGAATGCGCTGGGTTTGCTTTGAATTCCCCGAGCACATTAATGATGCCCCTGTCCAGCCTGCTTACGGCGTCTTCTGCGTATCTTTCCAGTATGCTGTCCAGATGTTTGCGCTTAGTGCCGTGAAGGACTTCCGGATTGAAATGCTGATACATCAGTTCCTTGAATGACGAATAGTCCATCCTGCCTTCTTTGTGCTCTTTTGTCAAGTCGTAAAGAGTGGAAGCGCTCCCGATAAGCTTAACGAGCCTGACTGGCCTGAAGGGTATGGACTTGCCAAGCAGATACATCCCCGCCTGCTCCCAAAGTTTTGCCTCTGTCGGTTCCCCTATGAGAGTCCCATGCCAGTTCAACACGGCAGTGTGGCATCTTCCCATAATATCGCCTTAGTAGGATAGGGCAGAAAGTTTTAAATAACCGGCAGGGAGAGAAAGGCACACAACGGACCCGATGGGAGTCGAACCCATGACCTCCGGCTCCGCAAGCCGGCGTTCTGCCTGTCAACTCCTTTTCGTGGAAGGCGTAATTGAGCGACGACTATAAGGAGGAGCGAAATAGCCTCCCTTTTCGCCCAAGCCTTTTTGGAAAAGGCTTGTATCCAGCTGAACTACGGGCCCAGCAGCCATACGCAGGCTGTGCTGCAATAGAAACTTATCCCTGGTATATATAATCTTGCAGGCAAACATAAATCATGGCGCTGTATGAGCAGCTGGCTGGCTTCTTCTCGGATACAGTGTACCTGCAGCTGGCAGTGGTGACTGCCCTGCTTTTCGCGGCCACACTGGTAATCTGGCTGATGTACGTGCAGATATCCAGGAGGGACTTGTTCAGGATGAAGAAGCCCCACGAGACCAAGGCCACCCCTGGTGAGAAACTGGCGTATTTCCTGAAATACACGTTCCTGTTCCCCGCCATAACGTTCCTCTGGTACCTGGTTTTCGTCATAATACTGCGGCTGCTTTCAGCGAAATCAGTGGGCGACATACTGTTCATAGGGATAGCGCTGATATCCGCGATAAGGATTTCCGCCTACGTGAACCAGAGGCTGGCAGAGGACCTCGCGAAGACCCTGCCGCTTGTGCTGATAGCCGGGATACTCCTTGACCCCAGCTTCATAACATTCCAGGCGCGCCTCAGCGACCTCTACGTCTTCGGCGGGGAGATACCCAGCTTCATGAAATACCTGCTGTTCACCGTGGTGCTGGAGTTCGTGCTGAGGACGCTGTACAGGATCAGAAACAGCCAGGGGGAAAAGGCGGAAGAGAAAAATGCCTAGCGATTATACGATGATGCCAGCAATGAATGCCAGCAGGCTGATGAACATGCCCGCCTTTATGGTCTTGCTTATCCTCGCGTAGGATTTTCTCCCCTTTGCCCTCCCCATCTGCGCTATCGCGTAGAAGAACACCATGTCGCTTGGCACCAGCAGGGCAAGGTAGCCTTTCCCGAGCAGCCCCCACAGGAACGGCAGGGGGGAGATTGCTATGGCCGCAATCATTGATGCCGCGGCCAGGGTTATGAAAGCCTCCCTGGAATACCTCAGGTCAGCGCGCCTGCCCTTCATGCCGAACCTCTGCCCCACCGAGGCCTTTGCCCTCGCCGTCAGTTTCTTCAGGAAGGCCAGCCTGTCGCCTTCTATGTCCTCCAGGTCCTTGATTATCTCCCTTGACATGTTGGCGAGCAGCGCTATGAGGGTGAGCATCAGCGGCAGGAGGGGGTTGCCAAGGGCCGCGCCGCCGAACAGGAACGTGGAGCCCACGAGGTATGATATCACCAGGTTGCCCAGGAAGAGCCTGTCCTGGACGTCAAACGAGTAGAGTATCAGCAGTACCACGTTAACCAGCACGATTATGAAAGCCGCGAAGTTTATCGCGAGGGAGAGCAGTATGCCTATGCAGAAGAGGAATATCGCATAAGCCAGGGCGGTTCCCTGGTCCATCCTCCCTGAGGGTATTGGCCTCCTCGGCTTGTTTATCCTGTCGGAGTCCACGTCTATGTAGTCGTTTATCACGTTGCCGCCGCCGGTCACGAGGAAGGCGGCTATTACGGCTATGTAAATCTGCGGCGCGGCAAAAAGGGAGGCGCCCCCCGCCACCAGCAGGCCGCCTATGAATACCGCCACCACGGACATCAGCGCATTGGCGGGCCTGAGTATCTCAAGGTACGCGAGCATGTAAATGATTGAAATGTGGATTTATATATCCGCCGCACATTTTGGGCTGCATTTATAAGCGGCCCGGGACAAATAAATAAACAGTGAACAGCATGGATGCCAAGGTCTTCTCGCTCCAGGAGGCCAACTCCCTCATACCGGCGGTCTCCGAGATATTCAGGAAGGTGTTCCTCCTCAATGACTCAATAAAATCAGCGAACACCGACATAGAGCTCCTGCTGGACATATGGGGTGACGGCGTATATGACCCCAGGCACACCGACAACTTATATTACGCGAGGAGGGTCAGGCTCCGGGACGACTCCAAGAAGGAGCTCCAGAGGTCCGTGGACGA
>JACQIG010000070.1 GCA_016198605.1 Candidatus Aenigmatarchaeota archaeon
ACCTGATACTCTGCATAGTTGGCATGGTAATTTCAGCCCTTTTTGGCGTGCCACTTCTTGTTGGCGCGTTCCTTGCGTTTGCAGCCTCCTTCATCCTTAGGGAGCCCTGGCACGGGTACAGGATGCCCGACAGGGTCCAGACAGAAGTGAACAGGGTGATGGCAAGGCACAGGAAGATAATAGACGCCGCCGAAAAGAAGCTTGGGAATGCGAACACGCAGGGGGCGTATGAAAGGCTACGCGCAGTGATAGACAGGGAAACAAGGGAAATGGACATTGAAGTAAGGACTATACTGGAATCTGCAAAATACGCGACGGCGCTGGAGATGTCAAGAGGAAAGGTTGAAGGCGGGCTTGCCGTGACAAACGGGATTTTCAGGCTAATCGGGCTGATATTGGTTTCACTTGCGTTTATGCTCGCACCCCTTGGCCTATTGCCATTCTTCAAGCCGCTTGGCCTGGTCATCGCAATTGTGGCATATTTCCTGATAAGGTCAGCATGAAAGGACAGATAATCCCCACACCACCTTATGGCGCATGGTCTTCAGACTGGAGAAGATGGCTCCAGGCACTCTTCGGGGTATTCATAGCATGGGCTTTCTGGTACATATTTAACTCTGCTTTACTGGGCCTTGTAGCGCTCGCCTTCTTTTTTTATATACCCATCAGACAGCAGCCTCCAGGGGCAAGACCCCTTGGCAGGTGGGCGAACCCCAACACATACATCTTTCTTGCCATGATGATTGCAATATACGCGCTGGCTTTTGGGGGCAGCCTTGAGCTTGACATCGGCTGCACGGGCCCAGCCATATGTTGGATAGCGCCATGGCAATGGAATGCGTCAGCAATCATATTTGCAGGGGTATGGCTCCTTGGTTTGGTTGTCGGGTTGGCCAACAATGTTTCAACTCCCGGGACGGAAAACGGCAGGCAGGTGCTTGGGATAATAATGCTTGGCCTGGTCTTCGCCCTTTATACGCTGGGCCCAGGGACACAGGACGTGGGAACGGCATTCTTTGGCCCATGGTGGCCCCAGGCACATAATTTTGGAGACTCAATACTGGGGCCTTTGTCAGATGCACTTGGCGACGTTAAGAACACTATAACCGACGGTTTCCTGCTGCTCACAGACCCCGTTGGCTACTCCACCAGGCTTCTTAGCGGCGCATATGTGGATAACCCCACAGGCAAGACTGGCGCCTTTGGTGTGGAGATAACGAAGTTTGAGGTGACAAAGCTATACGTGAACCAGCCTTTCATCATAACAGCCAACATAAAGAATGAGGGCGCCAGCGAAGCAAAGAATGTTGTGACGGAAATAAGCACTACAGATGCGCTGACAACAGGCACGCTTTACAATGCAAGACAGGTCACCATACAGGACCTTGGCGTCACGCAAACCAAGACAGATAATATCGCCTTGTTACCGCAGCAGGATATAAGGTCTTACACATTCATCAGCCCAGGCCTGGACTGCAAGAAGGTAAATGAGCTTAAAATCAGGGACAAGTTCGTGCCGCTGAAGGCTGAGGTTTCTTATGACTATGATGTCAACTCAAACCTGGACATTGAATTCCTTAGTGCCGAGGAGTGGCAGAGGAGGGTTAGTGCAGACGGGTTTGCAACAAAGCAAGTGGTGTCAAAGATATCCACAGCTCCGGTCAAGCTCTCCATCGGGACCCTTGACCAGCCCATAAGGGAGGGAACCCCGTTCCACATAGGCCTTAACCTGGCGCCTCAACGGAAGGAAAGCCAGATATTGAACGGCACAGTAACACTCGAATACCCAGAAGGGTTTGGGGAATGCTCCATAGCGCCGCAAATACTGGAAAAGATAAACGTGAAAGAGAACAAGGCCGGAAAGCTGGCGTTCGACTACAAGGATGCCATAACAGAGGTATACTGCAACTTCAATGGCGTATCATCCGACCTGCTTGGCAGCTCCGCAACAAAGACCTTCCTTGTGACGGCAAATGCTTCCTACAGGATTCAGAGTTCGAGGACATTGGATACGAGAGTTGAGTTCCGGGGTGAGTGCCCCATTGAGGGAACCACAGGGTGGACGCCGCCGGCCACGGGCTTTGGAAGCGTCAGCTACTGCAGCGAGAAAATAAAGGCTGGCACCTCGGCAGGTGTTTCCTTGGATGATGCGCGGTGCGGGCCCTTTGAGGGCGGCTGCAGCCCTTCAGGGACAGAATGCAAGACTGCCTCCCCAGACGCAAGAAACCCTGTGACAGGCCTGCCCCTTCAATGCAGGACGCTGGCAAACAGGGGTGGCATAGGCGTCTGCTGTTATTCTGACCTTACGGATGACCAGTGCGTAAACGGATTTGACACAGCATACGCAGGGAGGATAAAGCCTCCTGTCATACCACTGCCGGTTCCGCCAGGCGTCCCGTCAGGCGTGCCGCAGCAGTATCAGCAGTCCATGGCCACTGCAACATCAAGGTATAATGCTGACCCTGCGCTTGTTGCAGCCATAATCCAGAGGGAGAGCGGCTGGAATCCCTCGGCTCTTTCGCCCAAGGGCGCAATAGGCCTTATGCAGCTCCTGCCTTCCACGGCAGCGCAATATGGCTATTCTGCCAGCGACATGTATGACCCCGCGAAGAACATTGATGCCGGGACCAGGTACCTTGCCCAACTGGTGGTGTGGTTTGGTGAGTCTGGCACGGGGGTTGCGGCCACAAGCTGCGACCCGCCAGCAGGGAGGACAGCCGCCTTCGCCAAAGGCCTGGATTATGCGATAGCATCCTACAATGGCGGCCCCTGCGCAAATGTGGAAAGCACAAGCTGTCCTGGCCAGGCAAGATGGCAGTGCGCAGAAAATACAGGATACCAGGAAACGAGGGAGTATGTAGAAGCTGTCAAGTCATTCTATTCACAATACATAGCGCAGCCTGCTGTCCAGCCGCAGACAGTATAGGATTATCTCCTGCGATTGAGCTGGTCAACCCTGCCATCCAGGTAGTCAACCCTCTGGCGGGTTCTCTGGGCTTCCCTTTTTAGCGCGTCTGTATCTGCCATAAGGCCTGTATAGCCCCTGCCTAATCCGTCTAGATGGTCATTTAGCGTTTCAATATCCCCTTCTATGCTGGCGAACCTGCCTGAGTAGTTAGCTGGTGCGATCGCAGTCATTGCAGGTGCCGCGACTGCTGGCGCCGCATATGGGACTGCGCTGGCTGGCTGCTGGCTGAAGGGCTTAATTCCTATATTGCCATGCGCTTTCCTTTTGCCTAGCTTGTATTCCCCGCCTTCTTTCACGACAGGAAGGTCCTGCGGGTCAACATTGTGGCCATGGGCGTCAAAGAAGTGTATCTTGTTCCTGTTCCTTACATATGTAATGCCCGTGTCCCAGTGAAATTGGACGTCATATCCCGTCTTGCCCATGCCGAATATGGGCCTCTTGTAGTTATTGACCATATCAAGGTCGGGCTCGTCAATTATCAATACACCTATGGGATTTTCAGTCTTGTTGGGGTCCAGGTTTTCATCAATCCTTTTCACTTCAGCCTCTGAAAGGAATGTCACGACCACGGGGAAATATTGCTTGCACTCCTGCTTAACCTTTTTGGAATATGCCCCTGGAGGGAAGCTTACATACGGCGTCTTTCCGCCTGCCACTTCCTGCGTCCTGCAGACGTCCTTCGGGTCTTTTGGGTCATTAAGGTATTCCCTTATTGCATAAGTCTGCAGCATAACGAGGTTGTCATCATCGCTGCCTCCCCTTGTCAGTATGTCCCTCTTGAACACCGGCTCTATCTTTTCCACAACCAAGGCCGCGTTGTAAGGCGGGAAAAGCTCTTCCTTTTTCCCTGGGCAGCCAACCTGGCTTGCAAGGTAGCCCAAGCCTACGAGTGCCCCAGTTCCAAGCAATCCATATATCCATGGCCTCCAGTTCCTCCTTCTTCTCTCCCGCCTTTCTGGGGGTTCAGGTTCTGCTGGTCCCGGAGGTGCTGGCCCCGGTGGTGCGGGTCCAGGTGGAACTATCGGGGGTCCTGGAGGCGCTACAACAGGTGCCGGGGGCACGTATTCAGGCCCACCTTCCCCGCCTCCTGGAACTGTCCAGGGAAAAATCTGCGGCGCTTTGGGTGGAGTGTATTCCTCGCCTGGCCCCGGAGCTTCCCCTGGAAATACCTTCGGGGGGCTATACAAATCGCCATATGGACCTGCGCCTTTGCCGCCTTTATTATTCATGGGCATTTTATCACCATCTGATAGTTATTATTAGTATTTAACAGTTAAGTATTTAAAGCTTTACTACATCAGCCTTGCTATTGTATTTGCCACAT
The DNA here is from genome assembly GCA_016198605.1 of Candidatus Aenigmatarchaeota archaeon. Taxonomy (GTDB): domain Archaea; phylum Aenigmatarchaeota; class Aenigmatarchaeia; order QMZP01; family QMZP01; genus JACQIG01. The sequence continues at coordinate 4,293 of JACQIG010000070.1, forward strand.
CCGGGTGCTTTTTCCCCCTGAAGCCTAGCCTCATAAGCCTCTCCATCTTGTAAATCCCTTCCAGCTTGCTGTCCCATTTTGTCACTGGTTTTTTGCCGTTGTAATAGCTGCTCATGAACTCCTCGGCTGCCCTTGGCACCGATGGTCTTGCCCAGTAGTTAACCATAAAGATGTCATAACTCCTGGGACCCAGCATTGCCATCTCTGCGTCTATTATGCCGCCAATTGACCCCTTGCTGTCAATCAATATGTTTTGAGGCCAGATGTCATTGTGTATAAGCACGGGCTCTGTCTCGCCGTCAAGGATTTTCCAGTGCCTGTCCACAGCCTTCCTTGCACCGTCAATTTCTGCCTGGCTCAATAGCCTGGAATTCCCTGCATCGACATTTATATGGTCCTCAACTAGTCCTGCAAAGAACTCTGCCCACGAACCGGTGGTTTTCCTTACCTCCCTTCGGCTTGCTATCCAGCCGTATTCAGGTGATTTGAGAGTGTGGAGGTCAGCCATGTATTTCCCAAGCTCCTTCATCACGGAAGTTATCTGCGCATATGCCATACCAGGGAAAGCCTTTTTCATGTCAGTTCCATTTATGCTATCAGTGACAATGGCGGGCTTCCCGACAATGCTCGAATCGTCTACGAGTATGACATTTGGCACGGGCACGCTTGTGTGCTTCCTTGCAAGGCCAAAAACATATTCCTCCTTGGATGCCTCCCTCGGGTATTCCTCTGAATATGGCGTGTCACCGTACAGCTTTACTATGAGGTTCCTTTGTCCGCCGCCATCTGCAATTGCCACCTCAAATACATCGCTTATCATGCCTCCGCTAAGCTTCTTGCGGCTTATTACTTTGGCATCCCTTCCTAATGCCTTATTCACCAGCCTGTCAATGGGATTTTCTGGCACCCTCAGCCCTGGAGACCGGGTATGCTGATCGAAAAGCTCCTCATAGTCCTCAACAAACCTTCCGGGAGAGTATTTTCTTGTAACATACCCATGCGCCCTGATAGTCCTCTCCTTGGCCTCCTTCGGGTGGGATGCAACATGCTCAAATGCCTGCCTTATGCTTTCCGGGTTCCCTGGCTTGACACCGTAGCCAAGGCCTGTTGAGACGAAGATTTCATGCGGCCCGTCAACATCGGATATTGCCAAGGCGGGCTTGCCGTCTTTTGCGACGGACAGCACTTCAATTCCTGCCATGGAGAAGGTCTCATAATATGAGGGTATGACAACCATATCAGCAGCCTTGTAGCACATTGCGATCTGCCCTTTGTCACTGAGGTAGCCGGTGAAGAACACATCCTGCCTGTATCCTGGGCTTATGCTGGCTAGAATACTGCTTTTTTCATCATCCGCAGCCGGCCCCACAAGCAGCAGCTTGGTTGAGGGGTGCTTGCTCTTTATCCTATTGAACCCCTCGGCCAGGTCAAAAATGCCCTTTGCCTCCGTGCACCTGCCAGAATAGGCTATAACCATGCCATCTCCCATTTGGCTCCTCAGGGTTTTCGCCCCCTCGTCTATGTTTCCGTTAGAACTGTATTTCATGAAATCGGTTGCCAGTGGTATTATTGTGCCCTTGGCTCTGGCGGACGGGTAAATGGCGTTGCCAAGGTCTTTCATGAAATGGTTTATGTATACGGTTCTGTCTGCGACTTCCATCATCTGGGATTGCGCCTTGAAAGCCCTTAGCCCGGCAAGCTTCTTCTGGACAAACGCCTCCTTCAGCGCGCTTTTCCTCGCCCCTTGGGGTGTAAACATTGCTGCCTTAGGGTCGCTAACGGCATTATATGCAATGAAAATGTGCGGTGAATATATGATAGGCTTGCCCCTGCTGACAAGCTCTGATATTCCGCTGCTATCATCGGTAAAATGGTCAGACAGTGTGTGATTGTGGGCGTTGACTATGGAAATCCCGCACCTGCCCAGGTAGTCTATCGCCTCCTTGGAGTCTTTAACTTGCCTCGATTTGCCATCGCTTCCTGTTATCCTATAAGGGGTTTTCCAATAATGCTCAAGAAGGACAGCCTCATACGGACCTCGGCCCTCGTTGATCCACCTGTACAGGTTC
>JACQIG010000008.1 GCA_016198605.1 Candidatus Aenigmatarchaeota archaeon
GCAGTTACTGTCTTCTTGTCTCCTTGGCTATATTTGTTAATCATTCCGGTCCGGCTTGTTGACATTGGCTTTAGCCGGCAGTTAACTTCTTGCCTCCTATTGGTTATGTGGTTCCTTCATGCAGTCTGGCTATATGCACTCCTTGTTAGCCAGCAGTTAAAGGCTTCTTGCCTCCTTTGTGATGCTGTATCATTTCTTCTCCGGCGCTGCAGAGCCTGGCTTCTCGGGCTTCTTCCTCTTCACGCCCACCGTCTTGCCCTGCCTGCCGGTGGACCTTGTCCTCTGCCCGCGCACGGGAAGGCCAAGCGAATGCCTCACGCCCTTGTAGCTCTTTATCTTCTTCATCTCGTTTATGTCCATCTTCGTGGTGAGGTCAAGCGTGGAGGCGGTCATGTGCATGTCCTTTCCAGTTACCGGGTCAGTCCTCCTGTTGTAGAGCCACAGGGGTATGCTGTACTTTGCAGGGTTGGTGATTATGTCCTCCAGCATCTTCATCTGGTGCTCGCTGAGGTCCCCCAGCTTCTTGTCCTCAAGGCCCGAAACCTTGGCGACGGCATTGCTGAACATGAAGGATACGCCGGGTATGTTCCTTATTGCAACGGATACGGGCCTCCTCCCGTCAAGGTTGGCCTCCACCAGCCTGATTATCTGCTGCGCCTGGGACTGCCTTGGCGCAATTGCTGCGCCTGTGGCTGCCGGCTTGCCAGCGATGTCTTGTTTCTGTTCTGCCATGTTTTTCCCCTAATAAACGCACAATAAGTTTAAATGTAGTTAGTTATATATATTGGTTGTTATGCGCATTCCAGTCTACGGCCTGAAAGGGGAGGAGAAAGGCGACGTCACGTCAAGGATGTTTTCCAATGCCGTGAGGAAGGATCTGATCATAAAGGCGTTCCTTGCGGAGGCGTCAAGGCAGAGGCAGCCCTATGGGGTGGACCCGCTGGCAGGAAAGAGGACTTCCGCCAAGTACATCGGCAGGAGGCACAGGCGCAATTCCATGATGAACAGGGAGATGGCAAGGACAAAGAGGATCGTGGGCATGGGATACCTGAACTTCACCGCGAGGTTCGTCCCACAGGCCACCAAGGGGAGGAAGGCGCACCCCCCAAAGGCGGGGAAGGTCTGGAAGCTGAAGATAAACAAGAAGGAGAGGATGAGGGCCATGCTGTCGGCTATTGCGGCGTCCAGCCAGAAGGACATGGTGGAATCAAGGGGCCACATAATAAGGGAAGTGAAGCACATGCCCATTGTCGTGAATGACGAGCTGGAAAACCTGAAGAAGGCAAGGGATGTGGTGAAGACGCTCGCTTCCCTGGGGCTGCAGGAGGAGATGGAGAGGCTTTCGGAGAAAAAGGTGAGGGCCGGCATTGGCAAGATGAGGGGCAGGAGATACAGGAAAAGGAAGGGTCCGCTTATAGTCGTAAAGGATGACAAGGGCATAATAGCCGCGGCGGGCAACATACCTGGGGTTGACATAGTGACCTCAAGGGGCCTGTCGGTCAGCATGCTTGCGCCAGGGGCAAGCCCGGGGAGGCTGTGCATCTGGACAAAATCAGCCATAGAGGACCTGGAGGGCCTTGCAAGGTGATGGTTATGACTGTGATAAAGGAAACGAAACCTAAAGCTAAAGTCGTGGAAGTAAAGCCGAAATTTAGTGCAAGGGTAACTAAACCGAAAGGTACTGCAGTTGTAAGTAAGGGTGCAGAAATAGAAAAACCTAAAACTGAAAAGACTGCACAAAGGCAGGACAAGAAACCTAGGGAAGAAAAACCAGCAAGAGATATTGCAGGGAAGCCGCGCCCCCAAAAGGCAAAGCCGGAAGAGAAAACAGGAATGGAAAAGCCTGGAAGGCAGCTTGACCCGTGGAAGGTGCTGCTGCATCCGCACATGGCGGAGAAGTCAATGACAATGGTGGAGGCGCAGAACAAGCTTGTGTTCATGGTGAGGAGGCGCGCGGGCAAGGATGAGGTTGCAGAGGCAGTGGAGATCGCCTTCAACGTCAAGGTAACCGGCGTCAACACAGTGGTCACGAGCAAGGGCTCAAAGAAGGCCTACATAAAGCTTGCGCCGCAATACTCCGCAGGGGAGATAGCGTCAAGGCTGGGGATGATATAACACACAGCTTTTTTCAGAAAAAGCTGTGGAGCAAAAAGGAGGCTATTCGCTTCGTTTCACTCGCTCATTACGCCTTCCTTGATTGAAAGTAGATATGCAAGAGCTAACAAGGCAAAAAGGAGATTTAAACCATGGGAAAAAGGATAATACCGCAGGCGAGGGGGAAGGGGGGCCCTTCATACAGGGTGCCCTCATTCAGGAAATACAATATAATATACAGACAGGAGGATGGCGTTGTTATGGACCTGCAGAGGGACGTGATGAGGACCGCGCCCCTTGCGCGCGTGAAATACCCGGACAGGTCCGTGAGCTACATAATCGCCCCCGAAGGCCTTGCAGTTGGCGAGCGCACGGGCATGCATGTCAAGCGCCTGCAGGATGTGCCGGAGGGCAGCTCAATATTCGCGATAGAGACCTACCCGAATTCAGGGCCGAAGCTCTGCAGGACTGCCGGCTCAGCAGCCGTGCTTGTCTCAAAGGGCAGGAAGGAATGCATTGTGCAGCTCCCATCAAAGAAACAGGTTAGCCTGCATCTTATGTGCAGGGCCACCCTGGGGAAGCCGGCGGGTGACGGCTTCAAGGAGAAGCCATGGGTCAAGGGAGGCAAGAAATGGCATGTCATGCATAAAAGGGGGAAGCTGTTCCCGAGGTCTTCAGGCGTGGCGATGAACGCCGTAGACCACCCGTTCGGCGGCGGCTACACGGGGCTTGGCAAGCACAAGTCCATTTCAAGGAATGCGCCCCCGGGCAGGAAGGTGGGCAGCATATCGCCCAGGAGGTCAGGGAGGAAGAAGGCTTAATATAATATAGGAAGCAATATCACAAAGGAGACAAGAGAACCATGCCAAAGGTCTTTGAGTTCCGCGGGAGAAGCGCTGAAGACATGAAGAAGATGAAGCTTGACGAGTTCAGGCCCCTGACCACTTCCAGGGTGAGGAGGGTGCTGAAGAGGGGCTTCACTGACCAGGAGAAGAAGCTGCTGGAGAACGTGAGGAGGAACCCCAGGAAGTTCCACAAGACGCACCTCAGGGAGATGGTGATAGTGCCGGAGATGCTTGGGGTGAAGATTGGCGTGCACAACGGCAAGGAGTTTGTCACGCTTGAGATAAAGCCAGAGATGCTGGCGCACAGGCTCGGCGAGTTCGCGCTGACGAGGAAGAAGGTCTCGCATTCCGCGCCTGGCTTCGGGGCCACGAAGTCATCAAAGTTCATACCGCTAAAGTAAGCCTTTTCCAAAATCTCATCTCCCTATACGGAGATGAGAGATGTCTCGTGTCTCACGAGACACGAAGACTTAAGCGAAAAGGGAGGCTGCCTCACGAGGCAGTTCCGGCTTGAATCAATTGCAGCAAGCCGGCAATGAAGGCGTCGGCTACGCCTTCCATGACAAGAACATGGGAGAAGAAAAAGATTACCATGCACGGCTATGCAAAGCAGACAAACCAGAAGAAGTCCGTAAGGGTTTACGGCAGGGGATTGAACATTTCCAACAAGAAATCCATCATCCTGTGCGGGACGCTTACCGGCAAGCAGCTTAACAAGGGGAGGAAGCTGCTGAAGAACCTGCTGGGGCAGACGCAGGACCTGGACGGCAAGTATTACACGAAAACGGCAAAGGAATTCCTCATGCTGCTTGACTCCGCCGCGAAGAACGCGGAGGCCAGGGGGCTTGACGAGGACAGGCTCCTCATACACGCTTCAGCACACAAGGCCTTCACCTTCATGCGCCCGAGGGGATGGAAGCACAGGCGCGAGAGGAAGAAGATGACAAACGTGCAGATTGTGCTGGAGGAGAGGTAATCAGGGAGCAATCTGGACCTCTTCTGAATCTTCTGATATGTATTTCATGCAGTATTTCAGCGCAAAGGAGACGTATGCGGTGTCCGTCTCTTTCTGGCCGGCATTCTTAATGCGCCTCTCCCAAGCGGTGTCCATGCTTCTGTCAGTGTTGCGCCTTGATACAGAATCAATAACCAGCGTGTATTCCCTGTTGTTCTGCCTGCCAGAGCTGACAAGCGATACTGAGTAGGCGGAATTATCTGGCCCGTTGTAATAAACCAGCTTCGTAATGTATCTTCTCCCATTCTTCAGGCATCCTTCAATCCTTTGCAATGAGCCGTACAGCCTTAGGGAATCAGGCAGCTCCCTCAGCTCAGTCCTGTCCATTGAGTGAATCCACCCGCTAAGGAAAATGTCATGCCCGACTGATTCCTTGAGGGCCGCTATCTCCTCGTCTGTGACGCTAAAGAAATCCAGCGGCCTTATGCCGAACCTCCTCTGGAAACCCTCCTCCAGGTCCAGAATCCCGCTGTTCATATAGAAGCTCGGACACAACGATATTAAAGCCTAATCCAATATTGTGCTATGAAAGTCCGCGATGTGAAGAACGTGCTTTTGATAGAGATGGGCGAGGCCAGGGCCAATGACACGCTCACTAAGATATCGCACTGGGTGAGGCAGCTGCACGCCGTGAAGGAGTACGCGACCGACGACCATGGGAACAAGAGGGCCCTGGAGACGCTTGCGGTGCTCAAGATCGCGAAGACCGAAGAGAGAGGCAGCCACGTGGTTGCGGCGCTGACGGAAGAGGGCAATGACTTGTACAATGACTTCCTTGGCAAGGGCTACTACGGCTCCAGCTGAGTCTTGTATGATGCCGGGGGCGGCAGATATCTTGGCTTGCTGTCCTCTTGTGCCTGTTTGTATACCGCGTCTTTGTCGTACAAACCCTGGCATGCTACAAGAATATTTATTTCCTTCTTTTCGAATTCTTCCATCCGGATAATAAAATTCGGGTATTTAAATATTGGAGGAGCATATCTGTTAGTATGCTTAAGGACTATTTCATAAAGCAGGGGATAAAGGAGGCGGAGATAGAGA